>JANYBR010000496.1 GCA_025360685.1 Pseudomonadota bacterium | reverse complement strand
TTCGGGCGGAATGTCGAAGGCTTCGTTCGGTCCGACCTCCATCGTCGAGCCGTCGGAGAATGTCACTCCCATACGCCCGGAAAGAACAATCCCGACATGCCGCCCCTTGCACCACTCTCCGCCGACATGCGGACGCACATGCGTCGACCACCGCCATCCGGGCTCCAGAACGTTGCGCCCCACGGTGAGATCGCCGAGCTCGACCATGTCCTGGACGAGTTTCTCGAACCTGATCGTCTTGTCTGGTTTGGCCAGGCTCTTGGAATGGCGGTCCGTCATAAGGCTACCCCTGCAACACCCGAGCCGATTTCACCGCTGCGAAACGAGAGATTTTGAGCCGCACGCGGCGCTGGTCCCAAGCCGATTTCGAGCATAGCTTTTTTCTGTCAAGTGCTGAAAGCCTCGAACCCGAGCCAGCCGCACTACTCCGACGCTCGTTGCCGGGCGGCAAGGCTCGTACGATGATGAATGGACTTGGAATTAATGGCCGCCAGGGGTATGCGCGGACCTCGCGCCGGAGAAATTCGACGTCGATCGCCCGAGCGCAAAAGAGTCTCACTTCCGTAGGAATGCCGATACCAGCTGACGCGCTCCTGTCCGTCCGTGAATCAATTCATCCAACCCAGCCCGAGCCGGTCCGGACCGAATGTCCGTTGTCGATCCAAAACGCACAGTCGGTCCAAACTGATTGGATCGCCGCAAATGTGGGTTTTTCCGTAAACATTTGGTGAAGTCGTCAACCGGCTGTTCGTTAAGCCCGTTGCAACTCCCAATTAGTAACATTGTAAGGAAAACCCCGAGCCTGGCCGGTCGGCCGGTTTACGATGATGCAAATATCGAGGAGCTCGATCGGCGCAAAGCTGCTTGGCGCCTTCCTGGCGATGGCTGCAGTCATCGCCCTGTTGGGCGTCTACAGCTTCTTGCTGCTGGCAAGGTCGAGCGCGATGGTGATCGATACGTTCGATCGCCCTTTGATGGCCGTCAGCTATGCGCGAGCGGCCAATCTCGATTTCTCGCAGATCGAGCAAAGGGTTTTGCAACGCGCGACGGCGAAGCGGAACGAACGCGCGACAATCGATCAGGAAATTGTTGCTCTGACCTCGAGCTTCTCCGCCGACCTTGCCGTTGCCGAAGAGCGTTCAACGGAAATCGACGAGCGGCGCGAAATCGATTGGATCAAGGCTCCTATGGAGGGTTGGGTTGCTGCGCGCCACTCAGGCGATTCTCGCAAGATGTATTCGCTGGCGCATCAGATTGACGAGGCGTTTGATCTGTTGGTCGAATACTATACCGATCACACCTTTACCTACCGCCAAGCCGCAGTCGATTCAATCGCTCAGTTTCGCATCGTGATCGGCAGTGGAGTTGTGGGGTCACTCTTGCTTGCATTGTTCGCCACGCTGTTTCTGACCAGGAAAATTGCTCACCCCTTGGCGCAGGCGGCTTCGGCCGCCGATCGCGTCGCGGCGGGAGAGTTTGAAACGCAGATACCCGTCGGCGGATCCGACGAGATCGGCACGCTCCTGCGATCGATGACCTCAATGCAAAATAATATCCGCAGCATGGTCGATCAGGAAAAAACACGCGCTGCGTCAGCGGAAGGGCGACTTGCCGATGCGCTTGAAACATCGGACGAGGGTGTCATGCTGGTTGGCCCCGACGACCGGCTCATAACCGTCAACAGCCAGTTAAGGGCTTACTTTCCGGATGCTTTGGACAGTCTGGTTCCAGGCGCACCCTATCGCGTGCTGGTGGCAGAGCTTGGCTCGATGTTCGAGGATCGGTTCGAGCAGGAAACGTCTGGCGGCACGCGAATATCGACCGAGGAGCATCGACTTCCGGATGGCCGCTGGGTTCGCATCTCCATCAGCCCGACAAGCGATCGCGGCAAGATCGTCTTCGTGAGCGACTTTACCAAAATCAAAGAACGCGAAGAGAATTACAAGCAAGCCAAGCACGAAGCCGAAGCGGCAAGCGCGGCAAAGTCGCGTTTCCTGGCCAACATGAGTCACGAGCTGCGCACGCCGCTGAACGCGATCATTGGATTTTCGGAAATCATATCGGGGCAATTGTTCGGCTCAGCCGGAAACCCGCGCTATGTCGAGTATGCGCGTGACATTTTGGGTTCTGGCCGGCATTTGCTCGACGTCATCAACAGCGTGCTCGATCTCTCCAAGACCGAAGCCGGCAAAATGGATCTTCGCTTGGAACAGATCGACCTGCGCGAAGTTCTGCACGATTGCGCAAAAATGGTTGCGGACCAGTGTCGCGACGCCGGCCTCAGATTGAACGTCAGCGGTCTGCATGATCGCATTCCGGTGGAGGGTGAGACGGCCAAACTTCGCCAGATTTTTCTCAATCTGCTTTCAAACGCCATCAAGTTTACCGAACCGGGTGGTGAGATTAACGTCGAGGCGGTGCAGGACGATGCCCAAGTGCGAGTTTGCGTGAGTGACACGGGCATTGGCATGTCGCCTACTGACATCGAGGTAGCGCTCACGCCGTTCGGCCAGGTGGATAATCGGCTGGAGCGAAAGTACGAAGGAACGGGACTTGGGCTGCCGCTGACAAAAAGTCTCGTTGAACTTCATGGCGGCTCGCTTCACATCGAAAGTACCTTGGGCCTGGGAACGAGCGTCTCGGTTCGCCTGCGCAGAACGACAATGGGTGCGAAGCTAGGTTCCTTGGCGCTTGCGGGCTATTGACGACGTCAGTCGAAAAAAATTCAGGGTCGCTCCACCGTAAAGCGAATTCGCCATTTCTCGACGGGGGCGACGCTTATGCGGTTTTTGGGATGAGCCGAATTGCCCAACCTCCAATACCTTTGGAAGGCTCAGAAGGTCGAAAAAGGCGGGGCGTGGCACGAAAGTATCGTGGGCGCTGTTGAGTTAGGCGGCGTTGGTCCGAAGTTCATGCTGTTGGACCAGCAATGCCGCTGTGTCGAAGAAGGATTGCGCTTCAAGTATCTTGCCATCGCGAATGCGCCAGCGCATCGCGGTCTCGAGATTAAATGGCTTGCGCGTAGACTCATTGCCGCCAGTCGGCAGAAAGTCTCCCTGCATTTCGAATAGGCCCCAAACGACCTCGCCCTTCGACACGATCTCCTTGACGACGTACCGCCGAAAGAAGTAGCTGGTCGAGATCGTTGACAAGAGCGCCACGACGTTTGCCCTGCCCCGGTATGTCCCACCAAAGCGAAACACTCCGCCTTCGCAGGACGAGGCCGATTGCCAAATGACGTTCTCGTCGAGCGCTTCGAGAGCTGGGCGCATGTCAGCGTTGCCCCAAGCCACAACCACGGTTTTCATCAGGAGTTCTGCGGGAGTCATGGGCCGCTGGTCACCATTATTTGGACTAGAGGCTGCGCAGGAATTGGTTATCGCTCGATTAATCTCCGCTCCCACGCGCCAGAGAACCTGGGAATTGGGTTGCATCGGCCTTGATGTGCCGCAGCCAATGGCCGCTGAAATCCACTGACGGCTTTGCGCGTTGAAAATAGAGATTTAGACCGCGAGCCTACGCAAACGCCCCAACTGAAAACACGCCCTTTGCGCGAATGCCCCACGTCAACGCAGCAAACGTCAGCACGTACAAAACGGCGTTCGCTATGGGGCGACCAAGCCGTTCCTCAATCATTTCTATGAGCCGGTCTATGCCGAAGTCCATGATCCGGACTCCTACCGCAACTAGCAGTAGGAGCCAAATCCGCCCCTGCAGTCCCTGCTAGCTCAGCCATTTGGCTGCCGGCGGTGGCGTTTGCGCCATAATACCGTTTGTTTGACGCACAAAGACGAGCGTTTTGGTCCGACATCGGACGAGCCCAAGAAGGGTAAAGAACGCTTAACCACTCTCCCGCTATTGTTGATGAATGTACCGCGCCGCGACCCCTCTGCTCGTAGTGCTGGCTTTCGCGTGTTCCATTCCCGCGCGGGCGGCTGACTTCTACTTTCAAGGCTATGCAGACTTCAGGCTGGTGGTTCCGGGGACTGAAGTCGGCTACGTCGATGGTGGTCTTGGAAAGCTGCGGTTTGGCGGCGGCCAACCGAGCCCGAATTTCCGCTTTGCCGAAGCCGTCGGACAAGGCACGTTGGTACTGTCGGACGAACTGCGCTTTGTCGTGGTTAGCCGCATCGAGCCAGAGCAGCGTTCCGGTATCGACCTGCTCGAGTCCTATGCAGCCTGGCGGCCACATGTCGAGGGTTGGCTCTTTTCGCTAAAGGCCGGTGCGTTTTTTCCGCCTTTCTCCCTGGAGAATACCGACCTCGGCTGGACCAGTCCCTACACTTTGACTCCCTCGGCGCTCAATTCCTGGATCGGGGATGAACTGCGCACCATCGGCGTCGAAGGCCATGTCGAGAGACAGACATCCATCGGCAAATTCTCCCTCACGGGCGCGCTATTTTGCTGCAACGATCCGGCCGGCGTGCTGATCGCCGACCGCGGCTGGACTCTGGATGACAGACCCAGCGGATTGATAGAAGAGGTACGCGAGCCCGACGCAACACTGACACTGTTTGGCGCGACACCGCCTGAGCGCACGCCGCTCTTTTTGGAGATCGACCACCGCGTGGGCTGGTACGCCGGAGCGAGCTGGTCCATGGCCGGAATCGGCAAGGCCGCGCTATATCGCTACGACAACAATGCCGATCCGGCCGCCTTCCAGAAGGACTATTTCGCCTGGCGCACTCGCTTTTGGAGCATCGGTTGGGAAAGTCATCTGGGTTCGCTTTCAATTCTGGCGCAGGGACTGACCGGCGACACGGCCATCGCGCCGTTTCCGGGATTTGTGGCAACGACCAAGTTCAAGACTGCTTTCTTGCTGGCCGCCTACGACTTCGACGCGTGGCGGATTGCGGGCCGGGCTGAGGTTTTTCAGACCAGAGATTCGGCGGGCGCCGGGCTGCTCGATGAAGACGGCCACGCTTTCACAGTCGCCTCGTCCTGGATGCCAAAGGACTGGTTGCGGCTGAGCGCGGAACTGATCGCCGTCACCAGCCGGCGCGACGAACGAACCATCGAAGGGCTAAGCGCAAAGCAGTCGGACGTGCAGCTGCAAGTCGGCGCGCGCTTTTCGATCTGACCGCAATCCCGTGATCGACCGTCCGCACTCGACCCAAGGCGGACCTACGCCCTTGGCCGCGTCTCACGAGGTCGGCACAGGGTCGAATCCAAGCCGGCCATTCATCGAACCCTCTCCTTCTCTTTGGGCACCGAAGCCCGGCGGGTCTTGGTCTCGGCTTTGGGCTTGGGCAGGAGGCGGAAGCGCGTCTGGCACCACGCGAAATCAACGCCGACATCCAGCAAAGCATCGGAACGCCCGCATGGGCAGGCAAATTCCATGACCGCGAAGACACGGTAGGTCTCCCCGACTTGCAGGGGCACCGGCCTGCCCGTGGCATGGTTCGGCGCCGCATTGACGCATAGAACGAGATCGCCAGGTCCGACAGCGTCGCTCATAGCTTCCATCCATTAACCTGGGAAAAAGATTAGACCCTGACCCGCAACGAGCAAAGACCGGTTTCCTCCCAAAGCGGACGTCAGCTGGTGTGGCGGGATGGGACAGACCTGGTCACCGCGACTTGAAGAAGATTCAAGAGCTTGCCAAGTGCCAAGATTGATATCGGTGCCGTTGAGTGCGACGCCCTTTCGGCCAAGGGCACTCTTCTGATACCGTAGAGTACTTGGGGGACGAATTTTTCGACGTGGCGAATTTGAACGCCAGTCGCGAGGGGGACCAAATGAAATCGACCATCTGTAATCTGCTGTTTGGTGCATTGATACTTTGCGGTTGCGACTCCGCTCTTGGCGCAGAGGCAACCGAACCAACGGTCATGCCTGTCGCGCCGAGACCCGCGTCTATGGCATTCGACTGGGCCGGGCCGTATGTGGGTGCGGACGTCGGCTACATGTTTGGCAACACGCGCGTCGTTGATACGGGCGTCCTGGTGGAGCCAGGAGCCAACACCAGTGGCGTGATGGGTGGTCTGCTTGCGGGCTTCAACTGGCAAGATGGTGCGTGGGTCTACGGCACAGAAGTCGACGCGAGTCTGGCTGACGTGCATGGACACGGAGCGATAGTGGAGCCGCTGCGCTACGCCTTGCACTGGGCGGCGAACGGACGCCTAAGGCTTGGCTATACCGTCGCTCCCGAAACCTTGCTTTTTGTCGCGGGTGGTTTGGCGATCACCGATCTGCGCTTCACCGAGATCGATTTCATTGGAAAAACGCGCGTGGGCTGGACGATCGGTGCTGGCGTGGAGGAAGCGTTCACAGACTGCTTGGTCGGACGTGTGGAATTTCTCTATGCCGACTATGGTCGGGTGCGCTACACGCAGGGTCCGTCAGACTTCTACATCGTCGATTTTACCGCGCCACAAGCGCGCGCAGCGCTGGTCTGGAAGTTCTGATCTGGGAACGCGGGGAGCCTGGTTCTCCTGGTCGTCCGTACCGAAAGAGCGTCCTTGCGGGGCGAGCGAACCTCGTCCTCTTGGCCCTCTCGCCTCGCCCTGAAGCGAATATCTGCTTGCGACCCAATGCGGACGTTCATCCAGTTGCCCGGCAATTGCTGATCTGTCTCAATGGCGGAGGTAGGCGAGCCAAGGGTCGGTGCGATCGAGGACAGCGCTGACTTCAAACCGGGTTCGGCAGTCACGGTCGCACTTCATTTTCGTGTGGGGAGGTCAATGACAAACAGATTGCCGATTTCCAGCGCGCCGAGGATGAAACAAAACTTTGTGATGATGCTGGTTGCCGCGCTGGCTTCAGCAGGAGTCTTCACTGTGGCGAGTGCCGCGGACACGCCGCTGGAGCAGTCCGCGGCGCCTCTGGTGATGGTGGTCGACGCTCGACCGCCCATTGAGAAGCAGACGACGCAACTCTCCACATGGATCGGGAGCTGCGACAATGGCATTCGCCGACTTGGCGAAGAGCAGGAAACCACACCTAGACTTGTGCTACTCGGTCGGGAATTGTCGGATGCACTTGGCAGTAAGTTTCCGCATTCGACAGTTACCGTCAACAGATACAGAGTTTTCTTCAACGCCAGTCGGATAGAATCGGAGGTCATCTCCGCTACGGGTGGAGCGGCGGACCATCTTGCTGCGGCATTGCTGATGCCACATGACTGCACGGAAGTGCAGACCAGCGGCGGCTGGTATTTTCCTTCAGAAGCGAGGACATCACGCTCTCCGCTCATCGTCGAGATCAATGCTACGCTCAATGGCAAAACCTTCGCGGTTCGAACCGTCTACGCACCAGAAGCTGAACTTGAAGGACATTTTGGCGAGCGGATTTGGAGTGGCGGCGAGTACTCGGCAGAGGCTATGTCGGCGTATTTGGAAGCCCTGCGCGAGGCCAACGCCGCCCTGATCAACTTGATGCTTCGAAGTTCGGACTGAGCCCCCGCGCCGGACGTAAGGACGATTCCCAGAGCGTTCGATCTTCGAAGCGGCGGCATTAGATCGTTAGGCATTCCACGCGTGGGGGGATATCCGTTTGAACGTCCGCACTCGAGCCAAGGCGGACAATTCAGCCTGAACATCCGGCGTAGCGGGAGTTTCGCCCCATCTTGCGATCCTTCTCAGGACTGGCCGGCGAGCCTAATATTCCGTTCAGGAGCCCACATCGTCGAAGGATCGAAGCGATGGATAGCCCGGTAAAATATGCCCGTAGCGGAGAAGCTCACATCGCGTATCGCGTCTTCGGCGAGGGCCCGCGCGACATCGTGCTGATTCCGGGCTCGCTTTCGCACGTGGAGATGCTGTGGCGTACGCGAAGCAACCAGCACCTGCTCAAGAGGCTCACGGCATTCGCGCGGGTCATCGTATTCGACAAACGCGGACAAGGGCTCTCGGATAGGGTCGCGGAACATACACTCGAAGAGCGGATTGCTGATATGCGCGCCGTGATGGACGCGGCAGGCTCCGAACGCGCGACCATCTACGGCTGGTCGGAGGGTGGTCCGATGTGCGTGATGTTCGCGGCCAGCTATCCGTCTCGCACGACCGCGCTGGTGCTGTACGGAAGTTTTGGCTCGAGAAAAACTGGACCCTTTGAGGTGACTTGGCCTGACCGTCAATTCGTCGCTGAATTGGAAGCGCATTGGGGAGAAGGCGTATTGTGGCGCCTGAACATGCCAAGCCAAGCCAATGACCAGGCGGCCCTGGAGTGGGGGGGCCGATGGGAGCGTGCGTCAGCGAGCCCCGCCTCAATCGTCGCCCTGATGAACGCGAACCATGAGATTGACGTTGATCATCTCCTCGCCACGGTACGAGTGCCAACTCTGATACTTCACCGAGTCGGCGACCAGATCGTTCCCGTCGCCGCCGGCCGCTACCTGGCCGAGCACATTCCTGGCGCCAAGTATGTCGAGCTTCAGGGCGTCGACCACAGTGTGGTCGACATTGAAACACAGGATGTCATCGCCGATGAGATCGAGGAATTCATTACCGGCGAGCGACATCACCTCGTCGAGCCGGACCGGATGGTCGCCACGGTCATGTTCACCGACATCGTGCGCTCAACGGAACATGCCGCCGAGCTGGGAGACGCGCGTTGGCGCGAGCTACTCGCCGACCACTACACGATATTGAGGAAAGAATTGGCCGCGTTCCGCGGGCATGAGATCAACACTTGGGGGGACGGACTCGTGGCCACATTCGATGGACCTGCGCGCGCCATACGCTGTGCTCGGGCGATGCACGAGAGGCTGCGGCCGCTGGGTTTGAAGATCCGCATTGGGCTTCATACCGGCGAGTGTGAACTCAAAGGCAACGATGTCAGCGGACTGGCGGTGAACATCGCCGCCCGGGTCGCGGCCCTGGCCGGCTCCGACGAGGTGATGGTGTCAAGCACGGTCAAGGACCTGGTCGCGGGTTCCGGGCTGCAGTTCTGCGAACGAGGTGCGCATACGCTCAAGGGCGTGCCGGGCGAGTGGCGTCTGTTCGCCGTGCAGTAGCTTCAACAGGCACTGCCACAGAACATTGTGTCGCAAGGAAAGAACCCGCGAGCCGGTCTTAGGCGGCGACTCCTGAAAGAATGACCGCCTTCGACCCAAAGCGGACATTTGCCCGTCGGCTGGGCGGCAAATCAAATTCGGCTATTGTCTCCACACGACAACATCATATGGAAAAACAGCCATGCCCAAGATCGACATCGCCGCGGTGCCAGAACGCAAAGGCACAGGCTATCCATCCCAGTTCAATGCACCCTGCGCTGAACGCGTGCGGCAGAGGCTGGGCAACGCCGGCGGGCTTAGTGACTTCGGGCTCAATCTCATGCGCCTGCCGCCGGGCAATTGGTCGAGCCAACGCCACTGGCATTCGGCGGAAGACGAATTTGTCTATGTGCTCGAAGGAGAACTGACGCTTATCGAAGATGGCGGCGCGAGCGTGCTGCGCGCCGGCGATTGCGCGGCGTTTCCGAAAAACTCTGGCAACGGCCATCACATGATCAACAGATCGGGCGTGGTGGCGGTTTACCTGGAAGTTGGCTCGCGCTCGTCCGACGATGTAACCGTGTGTTCTGACATCGACATGATGAGCACCAACGCCGACGGCCGGTTCGTGCACAAGGATGGCAGGCCGTATGCCTAGGTCTTGGAGCATCCGGCTTCGCAATTCCGAATGACCGCTTTCGACCCATAGCGGACTTTGGCTGTCCGTGCGGCTAGGTTCAGGTGACTGAAAACTTTTGCTTCGCCACGCGATTTTTCCTGCGCGTGCATCTGCCATTCATTTGGGCGCATCCAACTGGAGCGAAATCGTTCCAGGGGTCCCGATGAACCGCAGAGGCATCGTCGTCTACTATGTGCTCACTTACGTTTTTGCCTGGGGGCTAAGCGCGCTGTTCCTGTTGTTTCCGGCATGGACGACAGGGCATTTCGGTCCCGTGACGTTGTGGAATCCCATCGTCTTCCTGACGATCTGGACGCCGACGATTTGGGCCTTTGTCCTGGCTTACGCGTTCGACGGCGCCGCGGGCCTACGCGATCTTTTCGTCCGCACCTTTCGCTGGCGCATCACGCTGCACTGGTACCTGATCGCGACGCTCGGAATGGCGGCGCTCGCACTCTGCGCGAGCTTTATCCGAGCCGCTGTCGACCATACCCCGCCGCCGCCGGTTCTCGACTTCGCGGCCTGGCCCGCCCTGGCATGGTACGGACTTTCGATGCTGGTGATCGATCCTGGTCCGATCGGCGAGGATCCCGGCTGGCGCGGCTATGCGCTGCCCCGGATGTTGCAGCGTTTCAATCCGGCGGTCGCGTCGGTGCTGCTCGGCGCGGTGTGGGCGGTGTGGCACCTGCCGGCGTTCCTGTTCTCTGGCATGCCGCAATCGTCGCTATCGGTCGGCTGGTTCCTGCTGGCGGTGGTGGCGCAGACGGTGCTGATGAGCTGGGTGGCGGTCAATACGCGCGGTGCGGTGATCCCCGCGATCCTCATGCACTGGGCCTCCAACCGCTTTATGGTGCTGGAGGGCGACGGCGCCATGTATACCGCTCTCGTCTACAGCGTCGCCGCCATCCTGGTCGTGGCCGCAACCCGCGCACAGCTGGGCCTTGGACGCGAGAGTGGCAATGCTGCCGACTTTCAGACTGATTTCTGAGACCATCGCGTCCGAGTGCCGCTTCCGGCTCAAGGTGGACGTTCAAATGAGCGTTGAACGATGCTCGCATACGCGAACTGGTGCGAGGTCGCCTCAGCCGAAAGACACGGAGTGATACGTTTCCGGAAAGCCAAGTGGTTCACTAGGCGTCGGCGGGCTTGCGAATCCGTCTCCGGGTCGCCAGTTGGTGTGCGCCATGTAGAGACGCGAACCCTCTTGCGTCACTCCAAAGAACGGCAGCTGCACGGTCTCGATCAACTTCGTCTGATCAGCTTGGCGGTACGGCGTCCTCGAAACGGACACGCTGCCCTCGACTATCGCTTTGATGCGCGTGCGGCGAATCTCTTTGCCTGTGACTGAAACAAAATCGAGCAGGTTCACGCCGGTCAGTGGCCGCCCCATCGCGACATCGATGGCCGTCCCGGATAGGCGGCAGATGGGGTCATGGTTGGCCTTCACTTCCACAAGCCCGATTCCGGGGAGAAGGTCGTGGACGCTGTCCGGATTGAAGCTCGATCGCGTTGGCGGAAGCTCGCCCTTCCACAGTGACAGCCAATAGTGCGCGAACTTCACGTTCCTTTCGGCGAGGCCGAGTTTCTCGATCGCAGCCACTGCCTTGGGGTAGGACCACACAGAACTCACCGACGTTGGACGCGAAAAAACCTACACTATAAGTGGTTATAGTAAGTTAATTCTGATTTGGTTGACTCTCCCAGGGCGAGAAGCCGTCGCCCCATGCCGGGTCGTACACCTGCTGGATTGCCCACAATAGATACTGTGAGCCTAGAGAGATGCTGACTTCTGGAAGAAAAGCGCTTCTGCTGATTCCGGCGCTACTCCTGTCGGGCTGCGGATTCCTGCTCGGCGATAATCCTGGCACGCGCCAGATGTACAACCCAGCGACCGCAGAAACTGTCGAATGCGAAGGAGATATCGAGCGAGCCGATGCGCCAAAATCCGAACGCGATCGGATGAATTCCTGCATTACCGAATACGCCAACAAAGGATTTCTTCTTCTCCCCAAGCCCATTACGCCCTCCAAGCCGAACTGAGTGGCGGGCGAACGGTCCGAAGGACAAAGCGCTGCGTACCGTCGCCCCCGAGCGGTCGCTTTCGCGCCAAGGCGCCGGCTGAGCATGCGGGACAAGACATGCCTGTTTCATGCCCGGGGACTGAAGCAGGTGTTCGTGCTATTGTACGGATTGCATCGGGTCATAAGGTGGGGGAGACGCATGCGACTTATCAGCAGTCTGACGGTTTTGATCTTCGCGCTGTCGTTCGCGAGTCCTTCGCTGGCCGCTCCGGGCGGAGACATGCCCGGCAAAGTGCCTGGCGACAAGATGCACCAGCTGAAGCCTGGCATGCTGCGTACGCCAAATCCGTCGCCCTGGGTGAGAGTGAAGCTCGATGCCGTCTGGCTGCAGGACGCGCATTTCACGCACACTACGCCGAACGCTTCCGGTGTCCTTTCGGGCCCGCAATTCTGTCCGGTATCGCTCAACTATCGCGCCACGCTCACATCGACGACGACGAACGTGACGGTGGCGCTCGTGTTGAGCGATGGGACCAGCGTGCCGGCGGCACTGCCGCCTGCGGGAACGCCCAGCAGCGGACTCTACACCTTTGTCTTTGGCGGCAGCACCGACGTCACAAAGGAAGACCCGAATGCGCCGATGCAGAAGCTGGCAGTGTCGCTCAAGACGATTCAGGCACATCTGCAGGTACTGACGCCAAGCGTTGTTGATCCGGCAAGCACCGCCGCCTCGCAAACGGTGACCATGGCGGGCGCACAATGCACGAATTTGGTTTGCAGCGTGGATGGCTGCGGCCTGGCAAAATAGCGCAACGGCAAACCGCGGGCGCCAAGCGGCGCATGCCTGCGTTCGAACCGAAGAAGAAATTGGCTTGGGCGGTCGGGCGCGCCCTACTCAGTCGCTGTGGCAGCGACCGGGGGCGCCTCGGTGCCCCGCCGTGCCGCGTAACCGTACAGGCCGGCGGCAAAAAGCAGTGCGCCGGCTGAGGCAACCAGAACCGATACCAGCCAGTTCCACACACCGCGATCGAGCATGATGCGGCTGGGCTCGCGCGCCAGGTAGAGGACTTTCACCCGGTCGCCTTCGCCATACCAGGGCGGCGACGTGCCGACCGGGTCACGGTAGAGGATGCGCCGTCCATCCCTGTCGGTGAACAGAACGACGGCATGATAGCTGTACGAGCCGTTGTCCTGCGTCGTGTCGTTGCGCACCACCTCTCCTAAGGTTGTGACGGCCGCATGCAGGAAAGAGATCTGATGCGCGAACCAGAAGCCACCACCCGCAAACAGAGCCAGCCCCAGAACCATGGCGACGGGTCGCGCCGAACTGATCCACTTTGCGTGCGCGAGCTTGGCGGCGGCGATCTCGTTGTCTGTGACGATCGGAAGGTTCTGCCGCTGTTCCTGTTTGTCGCGCAGCGAAACGTACGGCGCGGCGTTCAGCTTCCACGACTTGCGGGCATCGAGAAGCGGATGAACGAAGCGAAAAATCCTCGCAGCGAGGTAGACGGAGATTCCTGCCGCCACCAGCGCCGTCGTCCAGTTGAAGTGCAGACCCTTCAGTCCCAGATGGATGAAGGGATAGCCGACCGCGAGCACGATGGCGCCGGCCGCCGACAGCAGCCACCAGTCCCTGGCAAGCATCGGCGAGTCCGGTTTGGCGGGATCGGCGAACAGCGTCACCCGTGTTCCGGGCACCTGGCCTGATAGCAGAGATGACCTTGAGTTGGCGACGGCTTCATGGCGTTGCCCGTGCTCGTCGCTATAGGCGACGACGGGCCAGTACATGGCCTGACCGGAGCCTTCCTTGCGATCAGCGACGATTTCACCGCGGTAGGAACGCTCGCGCAGGCGTACATAGACAGCGTAGGCAAGGATCAGCAACCCGATGCCCGAGCAGGTCGCGCCCGCGACGAGGTACATCAGCTGCATGTAGGTCGAGAACAGGCCGAATATCAGTGTGAACATGTCCGATACAACCAGGCGCGCGAAGGCAGAGTCTGACGCCGACCGGTTAATCGCCGCTTACCTTGGAGTTGAAATTCGCGTGATCGCGCACACCGCTCTGCTGCGAGGCTCCGGTCTGGTGCAAATCACGAGTATCTACTTGAAGCCAATGAGCCTAGCGTCCCGCCCGAACAGTTGCGACAGGAGTGAATAAATGGGCGCGCGCTTGATCCATGCGAAAAGAAGAGACAGGCGGCGACGCCACGCCAGCGCGCGAAAAGCCGCGAGCGAAGCGGTGGCTTCTGCGTCGGAAGGCCGTCCACTCGTTCGCCGGCCCGCGCCGGCGCAACCCGCCAGTCGCTAGGTACTGCCAAGACAGAAGTCGACGAGACGTGGAGGTCGAGAGCCTTGCTACCGAGCGAACCGGAACGTCGGAGCCTCAATCGATTTGTACGAGGCCAGGTGTATGAGAGCGTGGTAGCGGGCCGGCGTCGCTGCGCCAGAGTGGTTGCCATCGTGGACTATGGCCGCACGGGGTGGCTTGAGTTTCTCGACGTCAAGGCTCCACTCTTCGAGCTGAGCGACAGGTGCATGTCGACGTGGAATTTCGTTCGACAACAATAGAAGTAGCCAACCGCCCCGGAGTCTGTGTGTTAACCCGGCCTTGACAGCGGATGGTTCTAATACGCTCTGGACGATCGAGGAATTGGTGGAGCAGATCCTGAAATGACCGAAGCTGCAAAAGAATGGTTGACCGAGTGGGTACGCGATCGGGTCCTGGCTGCGCCATACCAACAGCAAAAGAGGCAAGCCACGGATGTCTATGCCCCGGCTTGTCGTACCGATGCCACGAAGGCTGGAATTACGAGGCGTGAATTGGAGCAGGCGGCGGAGGGCAACCTGCTGAGCTATCTCGAATCCGCTGTCGAGGATAAAATGGATGTCGAGGTCCGCAAGAATCGGCCAACGACCTCTGCCTGATACACTGCACGACGTCGTATCCGTGCATGCTGGCTTTCATGCACCTGTCGCGCAGAGAAAGCAGCATCACATCCGGGCGACGATTTTTCCGGCGGGCGTCGGCATCACGCCGCCCATGGCGCAATGAATCAGGCCAAGCGCCAACAGATTGGTTCGTTCAAGCTGTCCGACCGCACCCCGGCTGACAAAACTGTGGGCGACGATGGCGCGAAGCGTTCGTAGTTCGGGAGCCGTCAAATCCGATCCCCTGGCAATTTTTTCCATGAAGCAGCCTCACATGTGCGAATGATCGAGCCGGTGGATGTATGACGGGCGGGTCAGCGCGGTGCCGGCAGGGATCCGGCGGGCGGCAAGCCCGGTGAGATGTCGATCACCAAATACCCCAGCGCCTCAAGCCGCATCTTCTGGACCAGGGTCGCTTCGGCCCCGTCCGGAACGGTCATGCTCACAACACTCCAGTACTCCCGGGGACGGCGATATCGGATCGTGTGGCTTGTGGTGGTGCCAAAGCCTTTGCCGTCTTCGAGATAAGTTTTCGCGTCTGGGGTGCGCTGGACCATCTTGTCCTACTTGCGGATCGCCGCCTGGAATCCGTCGTTCCAGCGGGAGCGTTGCGGTTCGCTGGCATACGGGTTCAAGGCAGTCAGCTTGGCCGGATTTATCTGGCTATAGTCATTGGCTGACATCGTGTTCGCCGCATTCCAGCCTCGCGCATAGATGCGGCTGAGCTTGAATATTTCGTCGTCGGTACTGCTGGAGCGCGTCGCCATGAACTGCCACCCGTCTTTCCAATCGAACCTCGCCAAGGCGACGAAGAACTCGTCCAATGACGGGCATCACGTTCCCGTCTCCAAATCCGTTGCGACCGTTGGCCAAATGGCGCGAGGACTTGGCGCCTTTTCACAGGCCGCCGGGAAACGCACGCCTAACCACTATATGGGGATTGACGGGCGCACTTTCAATCAATGTGGTGGGATGAATCGCACTTTCTCGATGCTTTGCGCCCCCCGACGGCAATCGGTGCGCCTCTCTTGGTCGAAATGACCCGATCTTGTCTTGTGGCACGGTGACGGGAACGTCCGTTTTCCACCCATGGCGGTCGTTTTATCTGATCGACCGCGAAAGAAGTACATTGCCTGAGATTCGCTCAGAAGCGTGCTGGCCCCCTAAAGCTGACTAATGCCTTGAAGGCGTCACGATGTCCCCAAGCTAGGACAGCAAGAGCGCCCGTCCATAATCCGCCCCACAGCACCATTCCGGTCAGAAAAATGTGAAAGCAGAATATGATGACCATCGGCGGTGCCAACAACACGATGCCGAGCGGCGCGGTACGTCGGAAGAGAAGCGCAGACGCGCCAGAGAGAAATGTCATTGCTAGTATTGGAGTAAAGAAGCTTGTCGCCGTTAGTGCCGCCAAGAACGCGCGACCTTCAGTGGTGGGCGGTGTAAGGGGCGGCAATGCCGTCAGATAGGCAGCGAGCGCGGCATAAAAATTGATACCAAAGATCGCGAATGCATAGCCAAGACGGAGTATCGTCAGCGAGCGTGCCACCAATTCACCTCTTTCGTATTGCGCTTTAATCCCTCACTTCGGGCGCGGCGATGCGCGCGAACCTCGCGCTGACACTCGGCCTTACCTCGATAAGTTAATCGAGGCACTGCCTCTTGGCGAACCTTGGACCTCAAATGCGCACTGCAACCGCAACTCGGTCAGTCCGAAGGGGTCAAAATTCAACGCAGGGGTTTAATCGACGGGTGCCCTGCGAGCCGGCTGCTGAGGCATGCCGTGATTGATTGAGTGTCCGTTTTCGACCCGAAGCGGGCTTTCGTTGAGATCTAATGAGCGACTCCACTAGCCAGCGATGCCTTGAAGACGTCTTCTCCAGAGTTGGGCAAGACCGCCCTTGATCACTCTGCTCGGATCAGACTTAAGGCACTCGAAATGCGCGAGAGGGCTCGCACCGCTGAGATACTAGGCTACGCGGAGCAACTCATCGCGGCTGCTGAAGATCTGGAAAGATACTCAATTGAAGTCGAGCGACGAGGCAAGTGATGTCAATCCGCGACTCAAATCGGACATCCTGACGAGGTCACGATTGGGTCGCTCCCCCCTGACGATATTCGTCTGTTGGCGAAATATGTGCGTCCAGCCAGGAGATTTCGTAAGAACTGATTACAACATGAACTGAACGTAATTCGGCTTTCGCTCTCAGCAAGGCGTTTCGAAAGTGGCGTACTTCTTGCGTCACAACAGACAGCACCAGATGCTGGCTAGGCGGCGCCCTTTCTCCGTCCACCTTTTGGGGAGGGGAAATATGCGCGCTGCGAAAACGACCGCCTTCATTGTAGGGCTATTGCTTTGCACGTTCGCGACAGCTCAGGCTGGTACTGTCACCTGGAATTTCGAGAATGTGAACCTTTCCGACGGAACACCTGCCGACGATGCGTCATTGCTCGGCTCGTTCACAATCGACGCAACGACTCTGGATATCACGGCCTACGACATCAATGTCGTCGGTGGACCCTATGGTACGGGATCGGGCTACCACTTCTCGAACTTGATCGCCAACTTTGTGCTCTTCAATGGCCCGACAGACTATGGCGTTTCAAACTTTGGTGGCGGCTTCGTGGTTTGGGACCTAGCTAGCCCTCTCAGCACGGGTGACGCGTCAGAGAACATAACGTTTGCGGAATTTGTCTGTGCTGCTTGCAATGGTTACACCGTGACAACGGCGTCAGGTCAAATTGTTCAAACGCCCGAACCAATTTCACTCTCGCTGTTCGGTGCAGGCTTGGCGGGTGCGGTCGCAATGCGCCGCCGGAAGAAGAAGCGGGCTTAACAAAGGTTGCACCACCAGGTTTGAACTTGCCTGACAACAACGGAAGTGTGGCACAATGAAAACCTCCAGCTCTATATGTGTTGCAGTTGTTGGAATTGTCCTGGTGGCAGCGGCGCCAGCCAAAGCGTCCGTCGTCTCAGACACATTTACTGTCTTCGACCCGACAGGAGCGGTGGCCGCGTCCGCGACCGATGGTGGCATCGAATCCAGTTGTGTGGGCTTCGCCTGTATCGTGACCATCCCGGGAATCGCACCAAACGTTCCACTCGAGACGACGCCAACGCTTGTCCTCGAGCCGGACGGGACGCCCAGCGACCTCTTTGGGGTCTATTGTGCCGGTCAAAGTCCAAACGGAGCGCCAACCGATTGCGCTCTGGCGTTTGTGTCGGATCCGTTGCCAAACGGTTTAAATTTCCAGGGTACGTTGGGACCCGTCTCTGAGTCGGCGACGGGCGGCTCCTTCGATGCTACGAGCTATCTTGATGCCAGCTTGCAAGATGCTGGATGGCACGCGACGTTTGTCTCTGACGGCGACCCCTCCACTGACAACGACGTGCCAGAGCCGATTACACTCTCGCTATTTGGAGCTGGTTTGGCCGGTGCGCTCGCAATGCGCCGACGCAAGACGAAAGCAGCCTAAATAGAAAGGCTCGATTCGAGCACGGGGACGGCGGCCATAGTGCCGCCGTTTTCGTTTCGAGTTAGGCGCATTGTTGACCAGCGAATGTCCGCTTTCCGGCCATAACGGTCGTTCCAAGCGCCTGCCCGGAGAACAGGCTTGATATTTGCCGCGCCGCCGCGCCGCAAAGTGCAAGGTCATTCCTTACTGAAAATTCTGCGGCATGCCGCGCACGAAGCGCAAATCGTAGGCGTTCTTGTAGGGCAGGGACTTGGCATAGAGCCCGTCGGCCGCCATCGTGTCGAAGAACAGTTTCCACTTCGCATCCGTCATCGTGCCGAGCCCGAATGTCTGCGCGTCGCCGGACAGCGCGATGCCATAGGCCTTCAGCTTGGCGATCGCCTGCTTGATGAGATCATCGCTCATCTCCGGATTGTCGCGCTTGATCAGCGCATTGGCGGGGCGCGGATCGCCGTTCAGGTAATGCAGCCAGCCGGCCTGCGTGGCGGTGACGAAGGCCTGCACCGCCTTGGGATTGGCGTCGATCCATTTCTGCGGCACGAAAATCAGATTGGCGTAGCTGGGAAAGCCGTTGTCCGCGAGCAGGAACACCTGCGGCTTGAAGTGCGCCTGTCTCTCAATCGTATAGGGTTCGCTGGAGAGATAGCCTTCCTGGATCGCCTTGGGATCGACGATGAACGGCGCGAGGTTGAACGTGTATTTCCGGATCTGCGTGTCGCTGAAGCCGTATTTCGCGCGCAGCCACGGCCACCACGCCACGGTGGCGGCGTCCGAGATCATGATCGGCTTGTCTTTCATGTCGGCGAGTCGCTTCACGTCGGCGCGCGGATGGGTGAGAAGAACCTGCGGATTCTTCTGGAACACCGCCATCACGGCCTTGATGCCGGCATTCTGCCTGACGAGATTGAGGGCAATGAAACTGTCCGAGCCGATGCCGAAATCGGCCGCGCCGCCGGCCAGCATCTGCGGCACGTTCACCGCCGGCCCACCCTCGATGATCGTCACGTCGAGCCCGGCCTTCTTGTACAGGCCCTCGGCGAGCGCCTCGTAGAAGCCGCCATGCTCGGCCTGCGCCTTCCAGTCGGTGACGAAAC
>JANYBR010000492.1 GCA_025360685.1 Pseudomonadota bacterium | reverse complement strand
ACTTCACGCGTTGCGACACTCATTATCCTCTCCCGCAAGCGGGAGAGGACGACCGGAGCGAAGCGACGGTCAGGTGAGGGCAAGTCTGTTCCTCACCGGCTTGTGGAAGTCGCGAACCCGCCGGCTGTTGGATAACTCATGCCCTAAATCGCGCCTTGCAATCGACGGGTTCCTGATTCCGCTGGTAAATTCGCTGCAACATTAAATTGCTTATCCACACTGTCGTACGCGCGCGGGGTTTCCTATTTTTCCTGGGAAGATTTCCGAGGACCGACGTGCATGACAAATCGCGATCGCGGACTGCGCCGACCTGAAGTTCCGATCCGAAGTTGACGTGAGACCAGACAGGACAAGGATGCGAGCTCGCGTGCATCCGTGCGAACCGGACGAATTGGTTCGCGAAGGCCGTGGCGGTTGAAGCGAAAGTGCTTGTGGTTGGCCGCGCGGCCTTCTTCCTGCCTGCTGCGTAGCTTGATAACCAGGGCGGGCATCTTCCGGGCAGTTTCGGGCGGTGCCCGTTTCTTTTCCAGGTCGCCGCCAAAAGTGCGCGATTGATATCCGTCGGTCGTCGTCCCATATAGAGGTCCCATGCCAACATCGAAATACAAGCCCGCGCCGGCGGCCGACTTTGTCCTTCCGTTCGATCTGCCCGATGTCGGCCTGCGCGGACGCTTGGTCCGTCTGGAAGTCACCTCGGCGCGGGCACTCAGCGCGCACAAATTGCCGGAAGCCGCCGCCCGCGTCGCCGGCGAGACCCTGGCGCTGGCCGCAATTCTCGGCACGGCCATCAAGCTCGACGGACGGCTGACGGTACAGACCAAGAGCGACGGACCGCTCGACCTGGTGACAGCCGACTATTTCGGCGCCGCGGACGGCAAGCCGATCGGCCTGCGCGGCTATGCGCGCGCCGACGACGGGCGCATGGCCGAACTGCCTGCGCCCGTGCAGTTCGACGCGATGGCAGGCGACGGCGTGATGGCGATCACCATCGAACCGCGGCGCGACGGCAAGGCCTATCAAGGCATCGTCGAGCTCTCGCCGGCCGGCATCGCTGCTTCGGCCGAAACCTATTTCGCGCAGTCCGAACAATTGCCGACCGTCGTGCGCCTCGCCGCCGCGCCGGTCTACACGCCCGGCGCACCGTTTCCGGCCTGGCGGGTCGGCGGCATCATGCTGCAGGCGACTCCGGAAGGACGCGGCAGCGAGGACGATTGGGAGCGGCTCGCCTCGTTCCTGTCGACGGTCGAGGATATCGAGCTCGTCGACGTGACCTTGCCGGCGGAGGACCTGCTGTGGCGCTTGTTCCACGAAGACGAGGCGCGGGTGCTTCCCGCCGAGCCGGTCGAGTTCCGCTGCAATTGCGACACCAGCCGGATTTCCGCGGTGCTGCGCGCCTATTCGGACGCGGACCGCCGCGGCCTCGCCGACGGCGACGGCATCATCCGCGCGCGCTGTGAGTTCTGCGGCAAGACGCACGAGATCGCGCCGTCGGATTTGGCGGCGCAAGGCGAGCCGTAGTCTGGAGATTGTCGCTCTTTCGACCCTCCCCTTGAGGGAGGGTCGAAATTTGCGCAGCAAATTTCGGGGAGGGGTCGCATTCGCCACCTCACCCCTCCCCGAAAAATCCTGTCGCTGTCGCGCCAGAATTTTTCGACCCTCCCTCAAGGGGAGGGTGGACCGCTACCGCGCGTTCAAAAAATCCACCGCCAACGCGTCATAGACGTCGGGCGCTTCCAGTGGTCCGAAGTGCGAGGCGCCCGGCACGATCACTTCCCTCGCGCCGCGAATGGCATGCGTCATGGCGTCGGTGTGGGCGCGCAAAATCAAGTCATGCTCGCCGGCCACGATGAGCGTCTTCGCGCGGATGCGTCCGAGTTCCGCCAGCGTGTAGTGCGGCTGGGTGTTGCCCATGGCAAAGATTTTTTTGGCGACGACCGCAAAGTGGCCGGGATCGGGAGCGACATTGTCATAGAACGGTTTGACCTGCGGTACGAAACTCCAGTACCCCTCGGGTTCTCTGTCCTTGGCCGCAATCCCTTCGACATCGTAGTTCGCGCCGATTGCCATCAGGCGGCGAATGCGGTCGGGATGTTTGATGGCAAGGTCGAGGCCGATGATACCTCCGTCGCTCCAGCCGACGACGTCGGCTTGCCGGATGCGCAGCACGTTCATCAACCTGATCATGTCGTCGCCCATCAGCGCGTAGCTGATTGCTGCGTCGGAGTCCGTCGAGCGCCCCTGCGCCCGGCTGTCGACGGCGATCACGGTGTGGGTGGCGGCGAGCGCCGAAATGAAATAGTGCATGCTTTCGAGGAAGCCCAAGCCACCATGCAGCACCAGCACCGGCGGCCCCTGGCCATAGGTCTCGTAGTAGATGCTGACGCCGTTGATGTGGGCGCGGCGCCCGCCATGGAACTGGCCGATGTGATGACGTTCGAGGAGAAGAAGGGCAGCATCAAGGGCCGCAAGGTTGCGTGGACTGGAGACTCCAACAACGTCCAGGCCTCCTGGGTGCATGCCGCGGTCAAGTTCGGTTTCGAGCTGCGCATCGCCACG
>JANYBR010000392.1 GCA_025360685.1 Pseudomonadota bacterium | reverse complement strand
GTCCTTGACCGTGATCAATCCAACACATCTATACGCATCGTCGACGACGAGAATTTTTTCGATGCGATGCTGATGCAGCAGGCGTTTGGCCTCGTCCGGCTTGACGCCTTCGCGGACGGTGACGAGTTTTTCCTTCGTCATCAGCTCGTGCACCGGCTGCCGCGGCTCGGTCGCGAATCGCACGTCGCGATTGGTGAGAATGCCGACCAATTTTCCGGCACCCTTGCCGTTGGCGCCCTCCACAACCGGAATGCCCGATATGCGATAACGCTCCATCAAGGCGAGCGCGTCGGCAAGTGTCGCATTGGGCGCGATGGTGACGGGGTTGACGACCATGCCGCTCTCGAATCGCTTCACGCGGCGGACCTGTTCGGCCTGTTCCTCGTTGCTCAGATTCTTGTGAATGACGCCCATGCCACCGGCCTGGGCCATGGCGATGGCGAGACCAGCCTCCGTCACCGTGTCCATGGCTGCGGAAATCAACGGGATTCCAAGCTCGACGGACTTTGTCAGCTTGGTTCTGGTATCGACCTGGCCTGGAAGAACTTCAGAGGCAGCGGGCACCAGGAGCACATCGTCGAAGGTTAGTGCTTCGCGGATGGTCATGTGCGGCCGCTCCATCTGGTTTGGAGCGCCGAGCCTTTAGCAGCGCAGAACCGATTGCGCAAGCGCCGAATTCGCACGAATTGCAATCTTTACCGGCCACAAAATGGCCATTTGGCCGGTAAATTATAGCTTCCATGGGACGGCTGGCATGCTATGCCGTTCGCCTCACGAATGGTTATTGATCGCACGAGACAGGAGAAATTTCACATGCAGAAGAAAATTCGCTTGATGATGGGTGCGGCGGTTCTGGCAGCAGGCGCCTTGGCACTGGCCGGAACTGCGGACGCAGCTCCGCATGGCGTGAAGGTCGGTACCTTGACGTGCAACGTGGCGAGCGGCTGGGGCTTTGTGTTCGGGTCCTCAAAGGATCTGCACTGCACCTTCCGTCCCAACAGCCACACCAGCGAGCATTATGTCGGCTCGATCTCCAAGTTCGGCATCGACATCGGTTATACCGAAGGCGGCGTGCTGGTCTGGGGCGTATTCGCGCCTTCTTCCGACGTTCGCGCCGGCGCTCTCGCGGGCGACTATGTGGGTGCGACCGCCAGCGCCACGATCGGCGTGGGTCTTGGCGCCAACGTGCTGGTGGGCGGCCTCGACAAGTCGTTCGCCCTGCAGCCGCTTAGCGTGGAAGGCAACCGGGGCCTGAACGTTGCCGCCGGTGTCGGAGCGATCAGCCTGCACGCGGCGCCGTAACGGCATTTGACATGAGACAAGCGAAAGCCCCGCCTCCGACGGCGGGGCTTTTGTTCATGCGCCGCCGCGAAATCCGAGCGCGACCAGATAGAGCTCGACAGATTCCGCCCGGCTGGCGGGCGGCTTCACATGCTTCACCGATTTGAATGACTTCTTCAGCCGTTGCAGGAGCGTTCCGGTGGCACCGCCTTGAAACACTTTGCCGACGAATGTTCCACCAAGCTTGAGCGTGTCGTCCGCGACGTCGAGCGCAGCCTCGAGCAGAGCACTGGTGCGGATGTGATCGGTCTCACGGTGTCCCGTGGTCGGCGCCGCCATGTCGGTGAGCACGACGTCTGCGGGACCGCCCAGCGCTTGCTTCAGGACCGACGGCGTGTCTTCGTCGAGAATATCCGCACGCAAGACGGTCACGCCGTCAAGCGGCTCCATTTCCAGTAGATCCGCGGCAACCACTTTGCCCTTGGGACCGATGCGGTGATGTGCGATCTGGCTCCAGCCGCCGGGAGCCGCGCCCAGATCAAGGATATGCGCACCCGGTTTCAGAAAATGGAACTGATCATCCAGGTCGATGAGCTTAAAGGCCGCGCGCGAGCGGTAGCCTTTTGCTTTCGCCGCATGCACGTAAGGATCGTTAAGCTGCCGCTCCAGCCACTTGTTCGAGGACGCCTTTCGCGACTTGGTGTTTTTGACCTTGACCTTCACCTGGCCGCGACCAGCCGGACGCGAAGTCATGTGCGCCGCTCCGCAAGCAGTTCGCGCAGCATGCCTTCGCGCAAGCCACGGTCGGCGACCCTGAGCTGAGCGCACGGCCACAGATTCAGCACCGCGTCGAAAATCGCACAGCCCGGCACGATCAGATCGGCGCGATCCGGTCCCACACATCCCACCGCGGCACGTCCTTCCAGGTCGAGATCCAGCAAGCGGTCTATTACGGCGACAACGTCGGCGCAACGATGCCAACTCGCATCGACGCGTCTGCGATCGTAGCGCTCCAGCCCGAGTGCAATGCCCGCCAGCGTCGTCACCGTGCCCGATGTGCCCAGAAGATGATGGGTCGCAGGATCAAATGGCGCGATGCGATCCATCTTGGCGCGCCAGGGTCCGAAGCGCTCGATCATCAGGGCGCGCATCGTTCGGTAGCCCGTGCGATCGGTGGGACGCACGCCCCATTCCTCCGACAAAGTCACCACGCCCGTCGGTTCCGAGTGCGAGGACACCACGGCCGGCACGCCGTCCGGTCCGCGTTTCATCCAGATCATCTCGGTCGAACCACCGCCAATGTCGAAGATCAGGGCGCCCTCGGCCTTGGGAGCGATGAGCGGAGCGCAGCCAAGCGCCGCCAGCCGCGCTTCCTCGGCCGTACTGACAATTTCAAGTTCGATACCGGCCTCGGTACGCGCGCGCGCGAGCAGATCGCCGGAATTGCGGGCGCGCCGGCAGGCCTCGGTGGCGATGGCGCGTACCCTTTTGGCTCCGGCCGCCCGGATATGGTCCGAGCATATCT
>JANYBR010000379.1 GCA_025360685.1 Pseudomonadota bacterium | reverse complement strand
CCTTCAGCGACTCCCGCACCAGCCCGAGCTCGAAATTGCGCAGATACCGCAATCCGCCGTGAACCAGTTTGGAATTGTGGGCGCTGGTGGCGCCGGCGAAGTCGCTCTTCTCGATCAGTGCCACCTTCAATCCGCGCATGCTGGCGTCGCGCGCCACGCATGCGCCGGTCACACCGCCGCCGATGATGAGCAGGTCGAATGTCTCGTTGGAGAGTTTGTCGAGGGCGCGGCGCATGGAATCCAGGGGAATAGGCCGCGTAAGCTCCGGCCCGCCTGACATCTTGTCAAGCAAGTTTCAACCGCTAAGCTTCCTCAGAAGATGGGGGACGAGCGAGTGGCAAAAATCCGCACCAATGGCGTCGAACTGGAATTTGACGAGGCTGGTCCGGCGAACGGTGTTCCGTTTCTGATGATCAACGGCTTCGGCAGCCAGATGACCTCCTGGTCCGACGAGTTCCGGCAAGGCCTGGTTGCGGCTGGCCTGCGCTTCATCCGCTTCGACAATCGCGATGTCGGCCTTTCGCAGAAATGGCATGGCATCGTGCCGGACATTCGCAAGGTCATGCAGGATGTCCGCGAGGGCCGCAAGCCGAACATTCCCTATACCCTGAACGACATGGCCGCCGATGCGGCCGGCTTGCTCGATGGATTGGGTATCGAGAACGCGCACGTTGCAGGCGCTTCCATGGGCGGCATGATTGCACAGCTTGTAGCGCTCGAACATCCGGCGAAGACGCGCTCGCTGATATCCATCTTTTCCACCACGAGTGATCCGTCTCTTCCACGCTCGAGTCCTGAAGCGCAGGCGGCGCTAGTCTCGCCGCCACCCGCGCCTGATCGCGCGTCCGTCATCGCGCATGGCGTGAAAGGTCGCCGTGCCTACGCGACCACGCGTTTTCCCTATGACGAACAGCGGGTCGGCGCGCTGATCGGCGCCGCGTTCGACCGCAGCTACTATCCCGAAGGAACGAGCCGGCAGTACGCCGCCATCATGGCGGGGCCGCCGCGCACCGAACGATTGAAATCACTGAAGGTGCCGACGCTTGTGCTGCATGGCTCGGCCGACACACTGCTTCGCCCGGAGTGCGGCCGTCACACGGCGCGATGCATTCCAGGCGCGGAATATCACGAGATTGAAGGTTGGGGGCACGATATGCCGCCGCAGATGGTCCCGCTGGTGAACGGGTTCGTCGTGCCCTTCGTCCAAACGGTAGAGGCAGCGCGCAAAGGCGCGGCAGTCGCCGCGCTGTAGAGCCAGACTATTTGATCTTGCCTTCCTTGAAGACGACATGCTTGCGCAGGACGGGATCGTATTTCTTCACGGTGAACTTCTCGGTCATCGTGCGCGTGTTCTTTTTCGCGACGTAATAGAACCCTGTGCCGCCCTCGCTGTTGAGCCTGATCTTGGCTGTTGTCGGCTTCGCCATGGACGGAACTCCTGCAACCTGTTCGAAGGGCCGGAAATCTAGTCACCGGGGCCTCTTTGTCAAGCGGATGCGATGGTTCGACTCCGGCCTCTAACCACCAGAAATATCACATAAAACACACCGATCAGAGCGAGGACGACCATCAGCCCGTTCGGATTCCAGACATCCAGCGCGACGCCTTCGGCCAATGGACCGCCAAGCAGGCCGATGGCGTAGAGCATGACATACGTGGCGTTGGCGCTGGCCAGATCGCGTCCCTTAAAGCGCTCGCCAAGCAGCGTGAGACCGATCGTATAGACGCCCATGATGATGCCGCCCCAGACGAACAGCAGCAGATAGGCGAGCATCGGCGTTGCGATCGCGAACGGCGTCAGCACCGCGCCGAAAATGCCTGTCGATGCGCAGATGATCAGCA
The DNA here is from genome assembly GCA_025360685.1 of Pseudomonadota bacterium. Classification (GTDB taxonomy): domain Bacteria; phylum Pseudomonadota; class Alphaproteobacteria; order Micropepsales; family Micropepsaceae; genus Rhizomicrobium. Next base: position 6,297 of record JANYBR010000379.1, on the reverse strand, counting down.
GCGTCTGCCGGTTCATCCGGTCGGCGAGCACGCCCAGCGGATACTGAAACACAAAACTGCCCAATGACATTGCTGTGATTGCAAGCGCTGCATGTGCCTCGGTATAGCCCGAGCGCACGGCATAGACCGGAAACAGTCCCGCCATGCCCGCATCGATCGCGCCGAACACCAAAGCTGCCGATAGGATGGTCGGTGCCAGGCGCAGCACGGTCCAGGTTGACGGCCCCGGCGTTTCGTCGAGTTGCGGCGCTGCCTTGCGTGCGACCAGAACCGGCACGAGCGCGAGCAAAAGCATCGTCGCGCCGATGGCGAATGGCGCGAAGTCGCGCGTACCGATGACTGACAGGATGGCGGGTCCGACGCCGAAGCCCCCCGAAATGCACGCGCCATAGAGAGAAATATATCGGCCGCGATTGACATCGTTCGCCAGCTGGTTGATCCAGAACTCCGATGCCACGAACAGCCCGTTCAGACCGATGCTGAGCGCGAAACGCAGTGGAAACCACAACCACAGACTAGGCACCTCGAACAGCGCGACCAGCGCCGTCGCCGAAAGCGTCAGCGATCCGCATATGAAAGTCGCCGTGCCAAAGGTTCGCATCAGGCGCGGCACTTGCGGCGTCACGGAGAATGCGGCGAGGCCTGCCGTCGCCAGGTTGAGGCCGTTGACCGAGCCTGGAAATCCCCGCCGCTCCAGGATGAGCGAGAGCAGCGGCAATGTCAGTCCCATGCCGATGGCGAACGCCGTGCATGCCGACAGGATCGCTAACAGGCTGGAGCGCCGTTCCGCAGCCGTCATCAGATGTGGGTCAACCCGGGTTTGCCGCGCGTGAAGCGATAGAACGGTATCGGCCGTGACGGATCCGCCCCCTCGCTCATGCGTGCTTCGACCTCGTCCAACACCGTGCGCGTGATGCTCGGCAGATCCAGCGCGCGAGCCTCGCTCAAGGTCAGCCATGCGGGCGTGAGGAGCTCTTCATTCTCAGCTTCCTCCAACTCGTGCGCGATCGTACTGGCGTCGGCCATGAAGAAGCGCGCGTCGAAGCGGCGTGAGCGGTTAGGCGGTGTCACGGCGCGGGCGATGATCTCCAGCTTGTCGAGGCGCGGCACGACCTTGTGCGCGAAATATTTCTGCCAGGCGGGCGCGCGGGTCCGTGGCACCTGATTGCTGTGCTCACCGACCACCACGCCGGTCTCTTCAAACGTTTCCCGGATGGCCGCGAGCGCGAGGCCTCGCGCCCGTGCCGGCGTGCTGCCATGTCCCGCGCGCGCCGCCACATGGGCGCGCAGCTGGCTCACAACCGGAATGCGCATGTCTCCAGGATCAATCCGTCCGCCCGGAAACACATATTTGTTGGCCATGAACGCCATGTTCCCGTGGCGCTGCCCCATCAAGACCCGCGGTTCGCGGCCTTCGCGCTTCACGAGCACCAGAGTAGCGGCGTCCTTGGGACGCAGAACTCCACCCACGATCGGTTCGCTGTCGGAATCGAATGCCGCCATGAATGGACTCTAGCGTTTTCTCCCGCGCGATTGCGAGCGTGACTTGAATTGCGGCCGACCACCCTGCTTGCGAACCGGGGCTGACGCTTCGGCAAGATCGAAGCGCAGGCCGCCGGTGAGTGGCGCGGCCTCCACGAGCCGCACCGCGACGCTGTCGCCGAGCTTGTAGGCCGTGCCGGTCCGATCGCCGACCAGCGCGTGCTTGCGCTCGTCGTGCCGGAAATACTCCGTTCCCAAGGCGCGCGCGGGCAGCAGTCCCTCAGCGCCCGTATCGCGCAGGCGAACGAATAGTCCAAAGCGCGTGACGCCGGTGATGCGGGCATCGAACGTCGCGCCGACGCGGTCTTCCATGAACGCTGCGACGTAGCGATCGGTGGAATCGCGTTCAGCGGCCATCGCGCGTCGCTCGGTCATGGAAATATGTTCGGCGGTTTCACCGAGGCGGCCGGCTTCGCGATCCGACAGACCGTCATTGCCGAAGCCATGTGCGCGCACCAGCGCCCGGTGCACGATGAGATCGGCATAGCGCCGGATCGGCGACGTGAAATGCGCATAGCGATGCAGGTTGAGTCCGAAGTGCCCGACATTGTCCGGCGCGTAGACCGCTTGTGCCTGCGTGCGCAGCACCACATCGTTCATGACGTTCTCGTGCGCGCCGCCCTTGGCCTGGGTGAGGATCTTGTTGAACACGCCCGGCTTTAGAACCTGGCCCTTGGCGAAATTGATGCCAATGGTGCGCAGATAGTCGGAGAAGCCGAACAGTTTCTCTTTCGAGGGGTGTTCGTGGATGCGGTAGATCAGCGGCGACTTCTTCTGTTCCAAGGCCTCGGCCGCGGCGACATTGGCCAGCACCATGAACTCCTCGATGAGCTTCATGGATTCCAGCCGCTCGCGGTAGGCGATGGACTTCACCTTGCCGTCATCGCCCAGGATGATCCGCCGCTCGGGCAGATCGAGGTCGAGCGGATCGCGCGCCTTTCGCTCGATCGTCAACACCTGATAGCAGGCCCAAATCGCAGCAAGCGTCGACTTGGCGATATCCGACATTTGGCCGTCTGGCTTGCCGTCAAACGCGTGCTGGGCCCGCGAGTATGTCAAACGAGCCGCGGAACGCATGGTACCGCGGATGAACTCGTGCCGCTGCTTCTTGCCGCTGCGGTCGAACACCATCCGCACTGCCAGACATGCGCGATCGACGCCTTCCTTCAGAGAACACAAATCGGCAGACAGATGTTCAGGCAGCATGGGCACGACGCGGTCGGGAAAATAAGCGGAGTTGCCGCGCTTGTAGGCTTCGCGGTCCAGAGCCGAGTCCGGCGTCACATAGTGCGCAACGTCGGCAATGGCTACGAGCGCGACCTGGCCGCCGGGGTTCTTCGGGTCGTCGTCGGGTCCGGCCCACACGGCGTCGTCATGATCGCGCGCGTCGTCCGGATCGATGGTGATGAGTGGAATTGCGCGCAGATCGGTGCGGCTGCGGGAATCGGGCGGCGTGGCTGCTCTCGCCTGTGCGACGACCTCGCCCGGAAACTCCGTCGGAATGCCATGCGCGTGAATGGCGATCAGGCTGATCGTTTTGGGCGTGTTCATACTGCCCAGCTTTTCGACCACGCGCGCACGTGGGAAGCCAGCCGCGCGGCCGGCGATGGGTTCGGCCAGGACCAGTTCATTGTGGTCGGCGCCCGCGCGATCGCCCCTGTCGACGCTGAACTCGGTGCGGCTCTTGCGGTCGATGGGCGCGATGCGAAGTCCTTGCGGACTCTCGTGCAGCACGCCCAATACCGTGTGCGCGCTCGCGCCCAGATGCTTGATGACCCGCGCTTCGTATCCGTCTGCGGTCTTGGTCAGGCGCGCCAGCACGCGCTCGCCGCGGCCGAGCAAACCGGGATCGGTGATCCCGGGCACGATGATGATCTGTGGCGGCTCTTCGTTCGACTCCCATTTCTGGGGACGCGCTTGAAGCTCACCGTCCGTGTCCTGGCCGGTGATTTCGAGCACGGCCACGTCCGGAAGATCGTTCGGCTTGGCATAGCCACGGCGGCGGTTGCCGGCGATCTCACCTTCCGCCGCCAGTTCCTTCAGGACGCGCTTGAGCGCGATGCGGTCCGAACCCTTGACTCCGAGCAAGCGCGACAGATCACGCTTGGTGGCATTGGGAGACTCGGCAAGCAGTTCGAGAACGCGTGCTTTGTCGATGGGCGGAGCGTTGCCAGCCGATTTCTTGCGCGCCAACGTCTACTCGCCGGCCACCGGCTCCGGCCTTTTCTTGGCAGCCTTCGCCGGTTTCTTTTTCGCCTGAGCCACGGCCTTCTCTGCTTTCGCTGGTTTCGCTTCCTTCTTGGCCTTCGGCGCCTTTTTCTTTTTTCCGCCGCCCTTGGCCGCGCGATCTGCGAGTAACGCGATGGCCTGCTCGAGCGTGGTCGAGGTCGGGTCTTCGCTGTTGGGTACGGTGGCGTTGGTTGTCCCGTCCGTGACGTATGGACCGAAGCGGCCCTTCATCAGCTTGATCGGTGTGCCGCTCGCATCGTTGCCCAGTTCCTTCAGCGGTTCGGAGCCGCGTCGCCCGCGCGGATTGGCTTTCTTATCGGCGATCACCGTCACGGCGCGGTTGAGTCCGACCGTGAACACCTCTTCGGGCGATTCCAGCGAAGCATATTTGCCGTCGTGCGCGACATAGGGCCCAAAGCGTCCGAAATTTGCGGTGATCATCTTGCCGGTCTCAGGGTGAAGCCCGACTTCGCGCGGCAGCGACAAAAGCTTGATGCCGAGCCCGAGGTCGACGTTCTCGACTTCCGTGCCCTTGGGAATGCCGGCACGCTTGGGCTTCTCGCCCTCGCCCAATTGAACGTAAGGCCCGAAGCGTCCGCTGCGCAGCGAGATCTTCTCGCCGGTTGCCGGGTCGAGCCCCAGTTCGCGGGGCTGGCTTGCGGCGGCGTTATCGTTGCTCTGGCCGAGTTGGCGCGTGAAGCGGCACTCGGGATAGTTGGAACAGCCGACGAACGCTCCAAAGCGTCCCAGTTTCAAACTGAGTTCGCCCGTGCCGCAATTCGGGCACACGCGCGGATTGCCGCCGTCCGCGTTTGGCGGAAATATGTGCGGCCCCAGGATCTGGTTCATCTCGTCGATGACGTGCGAGATTTTGAGATCCTTCGTGCCACCCACCGCAGCCGAAAAATCCTTCCAGAAATCGCGCATCAGCTGCTTCCACTGCAGCGTGCCTTCGGCAACTTCGTCCAGCTTCTCTTCCAGGTCGGCCGTGAAGCCATATTCGACGTAGCGGTGGAAGAATGTGGAAAGAAACGCCGTAACCAGCCGCCCCTTGTCTTCGGGCATGAAGCGGCCGCGATCCATCTTGACATAGGCGCGGTCACGCAGAACCGAGAGGATGGAGGCGTAAGTCGAGGGCCGTCCGATGCCGAGCTCTTCGAGCTTGCGCACCAGGCTCGCCTCGGAGTAGCGCGGCGGCGGCTCTGTGAAATGCTGCGCCGAATTGACTTTCTCGACGTTGGTCGTCTCGCCGGCAGCCAGGCGCGGCAACTTGGAGGTGTCCTCGTCGCTCTCGTCGTCCTTGCCTTCTTGATAGAGCGTGAGGAAACCGTCGAACAGTGTGACGGTGCCAGTAGCCCGCAGGGTGATTTGACGATCCGCCGACATGACGTCGACCGTAGTGCGTTCGAGCTCGGCGCTTTCCATCTGGCTTGCGACGGCGCGCTTCCAGATCAGCTCATAGAGCTTGGCCTGGTCGGTATCGAGCGAGCGGGCGGCAACGTCCGGCGTGCGATCGAAACTGGTGGGCCTGATTGCTTCATGCGCTTCCTGCGCATTCTTGGCCTTGCTGGTGTAAACCCGTGGCGCGCCGGGCACGTATTTCTGCCCATAACGCGCGCCGATGACGGAACGCGCCTCCTTGACCGCTTCGCCTTCCATGGTGACGCCGTCGGTGCGCATGTAGGTGATGAGGCCGACAGTTTCGCCGGCGACATCCACGCCTTCGTAGAGCTGCTGGGCAATCTGCATGGTGCGCTTGGCGCCGAAGCCAAGCTTGCGCGAAGCTTCCTGCTGCAAAGTCGAAGTAATGAATGGCGGTGCAGGGTGGCGTTTGTGCGGCTTGGCTTCGACGCTTTCAATCTTGAAGCCCCGCGACTTGATCGCCGCCACCGCTGCATTCGCGTCGGTCTCATTCTTGAGCGAGAGCTTGTCGAGCTTCTGTCCTCCAAGATGGGTCAGGCGCGCATTGAAGCCGCCGCCAGGCGCCGTCAGGTCGGTATCGATCGACCAATATTCCTGTGCCTTGAACGCCTCGATTTCCTGCTCGCGTTCGCAGACCAGGCGCAACGCGACGGACTGCACGCGTCCGGCCGAACGTGCGCCCGGCAGTTTGCGCCACAGGACCGGTGACAAGGTGAACCCGACCAGATAGTCGAGCGCGCGCCGCGCCATGTACGCATCGACCAACTCGGCATTGATTTCGCGAGGGTGAGCGATCGCTTCGAGGATGGCCGCTTTGGTCACCGCATTGAACGCCACCCGTTCGACCGAGGCCTTGCCGAGCGCCTTACGCTGACGGAGCACTTCCAGGACATGCCAGGAAATGGCCTCGCCCTCGCGATCTGGGTCAGTGGCCAGGATCAGCTTGTCCGCGCCCTTCAGGGCGTCGGCAATATCCTTGATCCGCTTGGCGGCCCGTTCGTCGATCTCCCAGGTCATGGAGAAGTCGTCGTCGGGCTTTACCGAACCGTCTTTGGACGGCAGGTCCCGGATATGTCCGAAACTGGCCAGGACCTTATAGTTGGA
>JANYBR010000367.1 GCA_025360685.1 Pseudomonadota bacterium | reverse complement strand
TTATAGCTGCGCAGAAAATCGCGTGTCTTCTCAAACTCTTCCTGGCTCAGCCCGTTGGTTACAAGGTCGTTCATTTCATGCAAAGCCATGCGCAGGGCGAAGTGTGCATGACCGACGGTGATGCTGCTCAGCTCAGGATATTGACCTTTCAATCCTTTAGCAGTTTGCACAGGTCTTAGCCAAATGGAGAAATAATTTGATGAACGGGGAACGCCGTAGGTGGGTTGAGCGTTCTTGAAAGCTTTCACGTCATCTCGGCGGCCGATAGCGAAACCTACCGGCTGAGCTTGTTTGATCTGCTGATGATGGGTTACGGCGCAAGGGCGCCTAACCCATCCTTGTATTAGCGCGATCTGATAGACTCCGAATGTTCCGCAAGGAACGGCCCGGTCCAGGTGGCCACCCAGACCGGGCCGCCGATCGTCGGATCGCAACCCATCGAAGCCCATTGGGCTGAACTTCGTAGCCAGATCACGATCGGCTCTTCATCGAGTCCCGTATGGTTGAAGGAACCTAGGGTTCGCATTCAAGGAAGGTTCGAGGAAGATGAGGAAGCATAGCATAATTTGCGCCGGCATCGATACTGGCAAACGCAAGCTCGATGTGGCGCTGGATGGATGTCCGGGCGAGCAGCTGCAGGTCTCAAACTCCGAGGAGGGGCACCAGCGACTGTCCGCCTGGTTGCGGCAGCGCAAGGTCAAGCGGGTCGGCATCGAGGCGAGTGGCGGCTACGAGCAGGCGGTGGTTTGCCGGCTGCGCCGCGATGGCTTCAGGGTCGTCTTGTTGCAGCCCGCGCAGGTGCGTGCCTACGCCAAGTTTCACCTGCAACGGGCCAAGAACGACAAGATCGACGCCGCCCTGATCGCGGCCTGCACGGCGGCGGTGCGAAAGCTCCACGCTGCGCCGGATCCGCGCCTGGTCCGGTTGGCCGAACATCAGACGTTGATCGATCAGATCGTCGATCAGATTGCCCGGGCCAAGAACTATCTCGAATCCTGTCGTGATCCACGTTTGCGGCGGTTCTGGCAGGACGAGATCAAGCGATTCCGCGGGCTTTTCAAGACGGAGCTCAAAGCGCTGGTCGCGGCAATCCGCCAGCACCGTGATCTCTCCGAGCGCCTCGACCTGATCGCCAGTGTCGACGGCATCGCGGTGCGCACCGCGACCGCCATCTTGGTGCGCTTGCCAGAGATCGGCCGCATCAGTCGCGAGCAAGCTGCCGCTCTTGCCGGACTCGCTCCCTACGACAACGACAGCGGCGAGCGGGATGGAGCGCGCCACATCTGGGGAGGTCGCGGACGGCTCCGCAACAGTCTGTACGGTGCAGCGTTCGCGGCATCGTTCCATTGGAACGCCGAGCTCGTCGAGCTCTACAAGCGTCTGATCGCCGCCGGAAAGGAACATAAGGTTGCGCTCGTCGCCTGCGCCCGAAAGCTGCTGATCTTCGCCAACGCGGTCGTCGCCCGCGGGACTCCGTGGGAGTCACGCGCCGCCACCACGCCTTGATATCCTCGATCGGAGGAACGCGGCTGCTCTCCCGCCTCCTTCCGAAAGTTTCTTGGTTCGACCGAAGAGCCCGTTTCTTCGTCCCGACCTGCTCGCGTCACCGACGACGTGCGCAGGTGCCCTCAAGGCTGGCCGTCGCTCCTCGCGATCCACAAGCTCGCGAGTCGATAGGCCACGCCTTGACGGCACCGAGCACGGCGTCATCATGGCGCACATCGGGGCGCAAATTTAATGGTTGCTACCCAAAAGGCAACGGGCGAAGCCGTCTTCGGCTCCGCCCGTTGCCGGGATTTTTCCAGCGTCGGATGTCAGCGCGGGATGCTGCTGTTGCCTCCACCGGTCCGCGGCTTGAAGATCGTTCCGCGCGGCAGCGTCGTCGTGTGCGGCAGCGTCGAAATGTGCGGTTGCTCGATGACTCCGGACGGTATCCGCTGGTGGAACCTGATCGGACGGTCCGGTTCATGCGTCTCACGCGGCTTGCGCGGCTCGTCCACCTTCAGCCGCCGCAACGGGCCATGGATATCCTTGAGGATCTCCCCGCAGACGCCGTTATGCACGTTCTGGCGCGGGCAGCACTTGCCGTTGAGCCTGACCTCGCCTTCCGGGCAGTCGGACGGCGGCCGGCACTGGCCGTCGCGCACGTTTTG
>JANYBR010000349.1 GCA_025360685.1 Pseudomonadota bacterium | reverse complement strand
GTTTCTAGACCCACGGGTGCACCGAATTTGCGCTTGACGGAGAATCTTCTCTGTTTTTATCCCTGATATCTTCGTGTGGGAGCACGGTTCGATCGACCGGCCCGAACAGGCACAAACTCCAACCTCCAGTTCGGGCCAAAGTGGAGGTCTGCGATCTGGAGATGGAGACTGGCGGGCGGGCCGCTCGAAAATACCCCGCTTTTTGAATCTCCACCGATAGGCCAAAGCACAGCCATGCGCCCAATGCCGCCGCAATCGGCGTCATTCGCGTGGAGAACTGAAGGTTCGGAGTTTGGGAGAAACGGACTGGTACAGTTGGGTGGGCTCGAACCACCGACCTCCGGATCCACAATCCGGCGCTCTAACCAGCTGAGCTACAACTGCCCGTTCAAAAAGAGGGCCGGAAACTATGGCCCGCCCCCCTCAAAAGCAAGGCTTCGCATGCCGGGTTCCAGACGCCGTCGGTGCCCGGAGGGCCGGTCGCGGTGAGCGCGGCGGCTTCCGATGCGGGCAAACCTCGCCGAATTGCAACCCTTTGAGGGCGGGCCTAGTTCTGGTCCATACAAGAGCGGCCACTATAACGTGCTTGTCCCGACTGGGGCTATTTCGAGGGTCGCATGAACAACCGCTGGACAGTCATCCTGAGCGCGGCCGCTGGCATCGTCGTGCTGTTGGCCGGCATTATCTATTGGCTGACGCGGCCGCTGCCGATCCTGACCGTCGCGACCTGGTCCGGTCCGTATGGGCGAGCCCAGGCCAATGCACTGTTTCGAGCTTTCGGCGATGCAAGGCGAATCGACGTTCGCATCGCTCTGTATGACGGCGGTCTTGGCGAGCTGCGGCAGATGGTGGCCAGTAATCGCTATGAATGGGACGTGATGGATTTCGAACTGCCCGATGCGATCGAGGCCTGCCGTCGCGGATATCTCGAGCATATCGACCTAGCGGCGTTGCCGCCCGGTGCGGATGGCATTGCGGCGGCGCGGGACTTTGTGCCGAATGCGCTCGGCCCGTGCTGGGTCGGCAGTGTCGTGTATTCCCAGGTCATCGCTTACTCGCCGCGTCGGTATGGCGAGGCGCGCCCGCGGACTATCGGCGACTTCTTCGACGTACTGCGCTTTCCAGGCCCGCGCGCGCTGCGCCGCGACGGCGCCAAGTTCAATCTGGAGCTTGCCCTTCTGGCCGACGGCGTGAAGCCCGACAGTGTTTACCACATCCTGTCGACGCCTCAGGGCATTCGACGCGCGCTTGCCAAACTCAGCTCGATCCGGACCGCCCTGATCTGGTGGAACAGCTCGACCGACGCCGTTGCCATGCTGAACGACGGCCGCGCCGCGTTCGCCACCGCCCTCGATGGCGACATCTACGATGCGGACCAGCATCATCAGGGAGTGGGCGTAATCTGGGACCACCAACTCTACGAACTGGACGTGTTTGGCGTGCCGCGCGGCACACCAAGGCGGGAGCGCGCGATGGACTTTGTCCGCTTCGCGACCGGCTCCCAGCCCTTGGCCGGAGTGGCGAACTGGGTGCCTTATGGACCGGCGCGGCGTTCGGCACTGGCGTTCGTCGGCAAGAATCCGGAACTTGGCATTGCCATGGCGCCGTACCTGCCCACGACCAAAGACCATTTCGCGACCGCCTTCGCCATCGACGGTTCGTGGTGGCTGCGCCATGGAGCAGATATCACTCCGATGTGGCGGTCCTGGCTGGCAAGCGGCAAGTGACGATTTGCGAATGTTTCACGGGCAATTCGATCCCGGAAACGTTTCGTCGGTACGATTTACGATCGCATTGACATCGGCTTGACGCTCGCCGAGTTTGACTGGCGCCGAAGCACCGCGCGCAGGACCAGCCAACGCATGTTTTCATATGCCATCCGCCGACTGCTGGGCGCCATCCCGACCTTGTTCATCATCATCACTCTTGCGTTCTTTATGATGCGGATCGCGCCAGGCGGGCCGTTCGACAGCCAGCGCCGCCTGCCGCCCGAAATCGAGCACAACATCAAGGCCGCCTACGACCTCGACAAGCCGCTGTACCAGCAATACTTCATCTATCTGGGCAAGCTGGCGCACGGCGATCTGGGCCCGTCTTTCAAGAACAAGGACTTCACGGTCACCGAGCTGATCGCCGACGGACTGCCCGTGAGCGCCAAGCTGGGATTTTCGGCAATCGTTCTGGCGATCATGATCGGCCTGTCGCTCGGCACGATCGCGGCACTGCGCCAGAACAAGGCAACGGACTATTCGGTGATGTCGATGGCCATGATCGGCATTACGATTCCGACCTTCGTGATGGCCCCGATCCTGACATTGGTGTTCGGCGTCTATGGGGTGAGCCTGTTCGGCTATGACATCTCTCTCCCGGTTGGCGGCTGGAACGGCGGTGCGCTGCGAAACATGATTTTGCCGGTGATCGTGCTGGCGCTGCCGCAGATCGCGGTGATCGCGCGGCTCACGCGCGGCAGCATGGTCGAGGTGCTGCACTCCAACTATGTGCGCACCGCACGAGCCAAGGGGCTGTCGAGCACTCAGGTCGTCATCCGCCACGCGCTGCGTGCCGCGATCCTGCCGCTGGTGAGCTATTTAGGTCCGGCAATCGCCGGCATTCTGACCGGTTCACTGATCGTGGAGCAGATCTTCGGCATTCCCGGCATTGGCCGCTACTTCGTCAACGGCGCCCTTAATCGCGACTACACGCTGGTGATGGGCGTTCTGATCTATTATGCGACCTTCGTCATCCTGCTGAATCTTTTGGCGGACCTGCTCTATGCGGTGCTCGATCCGCGTGTGAGGTACGCGAAATGAGCGTTCCATTCTCCGCGGATCGCACGGCCGAGATCCTGGCGCGCGCGGTGGATGTTAAGGGCCGCAGCCTGTGGGAAGACGCGCGCCGCCGCCTGTTCCGTAACCGCGCCGCCGTCGTCAGCATCGTCCTGCTCAGCATCATCGCCCTGCTTGCGCTGTTCGGGCCGTTCGTCCTGGCTTATCCGTACGACTATATCGACTACTCGGTCGTGTCCTGCGCGCCGGACTGGTGGCCCGACCCCTCAGTCCTGTGCAACGCCGGCGGCACGCACTGGTTCGGCACCGATTCGGTCGGACGCGATCTGCTGGTACGCACCCTTTACGGCGCGCGCGTTTCGCTCGCGGTCGGGCTGATCGCAACTCTCGTCAGTCTTGTCATCGGCGTTGCGTACGGAGCGACGGCCGGCTATCTGGGCGGACGAGCCGATGAGCTGATGATGCGCTTCGTCGACGTGCTCTATTCCATCCCGTACATTTTCCTCGTCATCATCCTGATGGTGATCTTCAACCGCAATTTCTTCCTGCTGTTCGTGGCCATCGGCGCCGTCGAATGGCTGACCATGTCGCGCATCGTTCGCGGCCAGACCCTCTCGATCAAGCAAAAGGAATTCATCGAGGCGGCGCGCGCCAGCGGGGTGAACGGCTTCGGCATCATCACGCGCCACATCATTCCCAACGTCTTCGGCCCTGTGGTCGTCTATGTGACGCTGACGGTGCCTGCCGCGATCCTGGCGGAGAGCTTCCTGTCATTCCTCGGCCTTGGAATTCAGGAGCCGTTGACCTCCTGGGGCGTGCTTATTTCAGAGGGCGCCAACCAGATGGAAACCGCCCCCTGGATGCTGATTTTTCCGGCGCTGTTCATGGCGATCACGCTCTTCTGCTTCAACTTCATAGGCGACGGCCTGCGTGACGCCCTCGATCCCAAGGACCGCTGAGCGATGGTCGCCACCATTCTCGAAGTCAAAGACCTGAACGTGAAGTTTTCCACGCCTGACGGCGAGGTGCACGCCGTCAGGGACGCCAATTTCTCGATCAACGAGAGCGAGTGCCTTGGTGTGGTCGGCGAGTCCGGCTCGGGCAAGAGCCAGCTCTTCATGGCCACCATCGGTCTGCTTTCGGCCAATGGCCGCGCCACCGGCAGCGTCAAGTATCGCGGCCGTGAGATCCTCAACATGAGCCAGAGCAAGCTCAACCGCCTGCGCGGCTCGAAGATCACCATGATCTTCCAGGATCCACTGACGTCGCTCACGCCGCACATGACCGTGGGCGCGCAGATCATCGAGTCCCTGCGCACCCACTCCGGCTTGCCCTATGGCGAAGCGGAAAAACGCGCCGTCGAGGTGCTGGAACTGGTGCGCATTTCCGAAGCGCGGCGCCGCATGCGGCAATATCCGCATGAGCTTTCCGGCGGAATGCGCCAGCGGGTGATGATCGCCATGGCCACGGCCTGCGGACCCGATCTGCTGATCGCAGACGAGCCGACCACGGCGCTCGACGTCACCGTACAGGCTCAGATTCTCGAGATCATGCGGGATCTCAAGACCGAGTTGAAGACCGCGATCGTCATGGTCAGCCACGACATGGGCGTCATCGCGGGCATCGCGGACCGGGTGCAGGTGATGCGCAACGGCGACATTGTCGAGGCCGGCCTGATCGAGGACATCTTCTACAAGCCGCAGCACGAGTACACGAAGATGCTGCTCGACGCGATGCCTAGAGTGGACAACCCGGACCGCAAGGGACATGCCTCGCCGGCACCGACCGCCAAGCCGGACGTTCTCTTGAACGTCGACGATCTGAAAGTCTATTTTCCGGTGCGCGGCAGAGGCCTGTTCGCCAAGACCAAACCACTACGCGCCGTCGACGGCGTCAGCTTCACGCTGCGGCAGGGCGAAACGCTCGGCATCGTCGGGGAGTCCGGTTGTGGCAAGTCGACCCTGGCCCGCGCCGTCCTGACGTTGCTGCCCAAGACCGACGGCACCGTGGTGTGGATGACGCGCGATCTGGGACAGATCAGCGAGTCCGACCAACGTCTCCTGCGCAAAGAACTGCAGATCGTGTTCCAGGACCCGCTGGCGAGCCTTGATCCGCGCATGACAATCGGCGAGTCCATCGCCGAACCCCTGAAGAACCTTGAGCCCGATCTTTCGCGTGATGAGATCAAGACGCGCGTACGCGGCATCATGCAGCAGGTCGGGCTGGAGGCAGGCTGGATCAACCGCTATCCGCACGAGTTCTCCGGCGGACAGAACCAGCGCGTCGGCATCGCGCGCGCCATGGTTGTCAATCCCAAGCTCGTCATCTGCGACGAGGCGGTCAGCGCGCTCGACGTGTCGATCCAGGCCCAGATCATCGACCTCATTGTCAAGCTGCAGGCCGACTCCGGCATGTCGATGATCTTCATCAGCCATGACCTGTCTGTCGTGCGCCAAATTTCACACCGCGTGATGGTGCTGTATCTGGGACGCGTGGTGGAATTTGC
>JANYBR010000332.1 GCA_025360685.1 Pseudomonadota bacterium | reverse complement strand
GGCTGCACTGCGCCGCCGCAAGAACATAACCTGGGACGATATGGTTCCTGGGGAGCATGGAAATGGCGGCCATTGTGCCGCGGTCTTTGCTTGTGGTTCAAGGATCGGCTGTCGTGTTTGGGTCGACTGCGAATGACCGCTTTCCACCCCAAGCGAACATACACTCTCGCCTGACAGATCTGGTTTATGCGAAATTTTAATTTGTAAAAAATGGGATGGTGCCCAAAGTGTGGTTAGTTTTCCGGATGGTACTATCTCCCTCCCTCAAGGGGAGGGTCAGACTCAATTCGTCTTCATCTTTCCCGTGAGGCGCATGACATAGCCGATCACCTGCGCAACGGCCTTGAAGTGCTCCTGCGGGATGACCTCGTCGACCTCGACGGTCGCGTGCAGGGCTCGCGCCAGGGGCGGGTTCTCGACAATCGGAACATCGTGCTCCTTGGCCACTTCGCGGATCTTGAGGGCCAGCGCGTCGACACCTTTGGCCACGCAAACCGGCGCAGCCATCTTGCCTGATTCGTATTTGAGCGCGACGGCGTAGTGAGTTGGGTTGGTGATGATCACTGTGGCCTCCGGCACCGCGGCTATCATGCGCTTCTTGGCGCGTTCTTGCCGGATCTGACGGATCTTGGCCTTGATCTGCGGGTCGCCCTCGCTCTGGCGGTACTCTTCCTTGATCTCCTGCTTGGACATGCGGTTGCGTTGCAGGAAGCGGTGGCGCTGCAGGAAGTAGTCGAGGGCGGCGATGCCGGCGAGCGCAGCCAGCGCCGCGATCAGAACCTTGAACAGCAGGTGGCTCATGTCGCCAAGGACGCCAAGCGGCGTCTGGCTCATCACCGATTCCAGCATGGTCCGCTCGGGCCAGACCTGGGTCCAAACGGCAAAACCAACCAGCAGGATCTTGCTCATTCCCTTGACGAGATTGGACAGGCCGTCGATGCCGAACATTCTCTTGAGGCCAGAGAGTAGAGACAGCTTTCCGAAGTCCGGCTTGATCTTGTCGAACGAAATGCTCGGGCGGCTCTGCATGACATTGCCGCTGATCGCGGCGGCCATCATCACCGCGAATACTGGCGCGAGCAGGCCGGCGAGCATCGTCAGTGTGTGCCGTGCCAGGCCCATGATGTCCGACGGATCCAGACTGATCTGGTCGGGTTGTTCCAGGAAAATTCGCAATGCCTGCGTCATGCCCTTGGCGGTCGAGGCGCCGAACATGGCGATGGCGATCGCGCCGCCGAGCAGCAGGACGAAGGCCGTCACTTCCGGACTCTTGATGACGTCGCCATGTTCGCGCGCGTCTTCGAGCCGTTTCTGTGTCGGCTCTTCGGTCTGTTGCGCTGGATCGCGATCGTCAGCCATGGAGCATCACAAAAAGTTCGCCATCTCGCTTGCGTAGAAATTCAGGAACAGCGTCATCATGGACCCGAGCAGCAACGCCATCAGCACGAAGCCAAACAGGATGTTGATGGGCAGGGCAACGAAGAAAACCTGCAGCTGCGGCATCAGCCGGGCGAGGATGCCGAGCGCGGCATAGAGGGCAAAGCCGAACACGATGAACGGCGCGGCAAGCTGAAAGCCCAGCACAAAGGCGCTGCTGACCAGACGCACGGTGAGCTCGGCCATGTCGCCGGTCGGCAGTGCCGCACCGGGCGGCAGCATGTGATAGCTGCCCGCGATGGCGCCGATGGCGACATGGTGCAAATCGGTGGAGAAGATCAGCACCGCTCCGAGCAGCGAGAAGAAATTGCCGATCACCGCGCCCTGTTCGTGCTGCGTCGGATCGACGGTCTGGGCGTAGGCGAGGCCGGTCTGGGTCGCGATCAGGTAACCGGCGGTCTGCAGCGCGCTCATGATGATGCGCGACATTGAACCGATGAGGACGCCGCATGTCACTTCCTGCGCGATGAGCAGGCCGAGCTGCAGTGCGGTAGCCGGAGCGTGAGCGGGATAGGCGCTCTGCACGGTGGGTGCCAGCGCGACGGAAACGGCAAGTGCCAGAACCAGGCGCACTTGTGCCGGAATGCCGCCTTCGCCGAGTGCCGGCAACAGCATCATCATCGAGCCTGTCCGTGAGAACACGAGCAGGTAGGTGAGGATGATTCCCGAAAGTTCCGGAAGGTGGATGTGCACGGCGTGCCGCTCGCCTTGCTAGTACGCCGAAATTCTGTGCGCGATATCGACCATCAAGCCGTTCATCGCCGCGCCCGCAAACGGCAGCGAGATCAGCAGCACGATGAAGATCGCGACGATCTTGGGCACGAACACCAGGGTCATTTCCTGGATCTGGGTGAGGGCCTGCAACAGACCGATGGCAAGGCCGACGATAAGTGCGGTCAACATCGCCGGCGTGATGATTTCCAGAAGCACCAGGATCGAGGAACGCGCGAAGTCGATTGAGTCGGCGGGTGTCATTGTGTGTTCCGGGCTTGTTTTCTCACATCCTTCGACGAGTTCAGGATGAGGGCCTGATGAATTTCCTCATGCTGAGCTCGTCGAAGCATAAGGATGGTGACCGCTAGATCGGCATGTTCATGATGGATTGATACGCCTGCACAACCTTGTCGCGGACGGCCACGACCGTATCCAACGTGATCTCGGCCTGGTTCACCGCACCGACCACGTCGACGATATTGGCCTGGCCGGCCACCTGCCGCGCCGCCATGGTCTCGCCCTGCTTCATGGTGCCGATGCCGTCCTGCATCGCTTTGCTCAGGAAGTCCCCGAAACCACCAACGGCGTTGGCGCCGGCCGCCGCGTTCGATGTGGCACCGGCTGTGCCCATATTGGCGATTGCCTGATAGGCGGCGGCTGCTGCGGCTGGAAGAACTGCCATGCGTCACTCCTTCGTTGCGCGTGCGCGCGTTACTTCTTCAACAGATCGACGGTGCGCGAGAGCATCGTCTTGGTTGCATCCATCACAGTCAGATCTGCTTCGTACGACCGCTGCGCCTCGCGCATGTCCATGATTTCGATGAGTGCGTTGACGTTGGGCAGCTTTACATAGCCTTTTGTGTCAGCGTTCGGATTGCCCGGATCGTATTGCAGGCGGAAGTCGCTGTTGTCGGCAACCGGCTTTTGCGATGTGACCAGGGTCGCGTTCAGCTCGCGGTCGAAGTCGCTTTTCATGGTCGCGATCTTGCGGCGGTAGGGATCGCCGCCCGGGACCGGCGATGTTGAGTTCGCGTTGGCGATGTTTTCCGCGATGATGCGCATGCGGTCCGATTGGGCGCGCATGCCGGACGCGGCGACGATCAGGGATGTTCCGAAATCCATATGCGTCTCCTTCAATGGCCGATGGCAAGCTTCATCATGTCGATTGCCTTGGCGTAGAGATTGCTGGCGGCCTGGTACTCGGCCTGCGTGTCGGCGACCTTGATCATTTCCTGCTCGAGCGAAACCGAATTTCCGCTGGGTGAGGACTCGCCGTCCGGCGAATTGTAGTCGGTGAACGACGAGGACCCTGACTGCGTCAACGTGATATGTCGCGGATCTGTGCTGGTCATGCCGCTCTGCGCTCCGCCAGGCGAAGTGGCGCCCTTCAGGATGTCCTCGAAATTGACAGGCTTGAGATCGCGTGCCGTGAAGCCCGGCGTGTCGGCATTTGCCACGTTCTGCGCCAGCACATTCTGCCGCGCGCTGAGCCAGGACATGCGCTGCTTGATCATCGCCATCAACGGCATGTCGTCGATGTTCATCGCCATGGACTGTTCTCCGTATACGGAAAATTAGCCTTGAGAACCGCCAGATTGCGCGCGAACGATTAAGCCGCGCTTAACGCAAGTGGAAATTGCTGCCGGGCAAATTCTTCCATCGCTTAACGCGCGATTAAGGTTGACGAGTTTGTATGCGTGCATGGATCTGATGGATTTTGCGCGCTACATCGGCGCTCTGCTTCTCGTGCTCGGTCTAGTCGGCGGGGCGGGACTGGCGGCGCGCCGTTTCGGTCTTGGCAGCCTGGTGAAGCCTGCCATGTCGCGCCGGCTTGCGATCGTCGAGACTTTGATGATCGGCCCGCGCCAGCGACTTCTGATCATCCGCCGCGATGGCGTTGAACATCTGGTGTTGAGCGGCCCGGATGGAACGAGCGTTATAGAATCTGCAATTCCGACTGCTGCGAGTCCCATCTCGCGCGCCCTTATGTCGACAGAGGTGACCTCGTGAATAGGCGCGCCGCGAAAGTACTCTGGCCGCTATGTCTCGGCATCGCGCTCGCGTTGCTCATTCCCGATGTGGCTAACGCCGCTTCACCGGCCGCCAATGCGATCGTTCAGGCCACGACCGGGGCCACCGCGGCGACCAGCGGCCTTTCGGTGGATCTCACCGGCGGCGGAATGTTCACCGACCGCATCATGCAGATCGTGGCGCTGATCACGATCTTGTCCATTGCGCCATCGATCCTCATCATGATGACCAGCTTCGTGCGCATGGTCGTGGTGCTGTCGCTGTTGCGCACCGCCATGGGCCTGCAGCAGAGCCCGCCCAACAGCGTGATCGTTTCGCTGGCACTGTTTCTGACCTTGTTTGTAATGACGCCGACTTTGAAGGACGCCTACAACCAGGGCATCGTTCCCCTGGTCAACAACCAGATCACCACCGAGCAGGCGTTCGATCGCACCGCGGCGCCGATGAAGAAGTTCATGATGGCGCATGTGCGCGACGCGGACCTGAAACTGTTCATGGACATGTCCGGCGCCAAGACACCCAAGACCTCGGAGCAGGTCGCGCTCAGCACGCTTGCACCTGCCTTCATGCTCAGCGAGCTCAAGCGCGCCTTCGAAATCGGGTTTCTGATTTTCGTGCCGTTCCTCATCATCGACATGGCGGTGGCCTCGATCCTGATGTCGATGGGCATGATGATGTTGCCGCCTGTGATCATTTCTCTGCCGTTCAAGCTGATCTTCTTCGTGCTGGTCGACGGCTGGCGCATGGTCGCCGGTTCGCTCGTCGAGAGCTATCTGCACTCTCCACCGCCAAGCTGAGTTTTTCCGCCGCAGATCTGCCGCGGCGGACGTTACGGCAGTCTCGCCAGCCTCGAATTTCAGGCCTAATCTTTCCCCGGATAATTCTGGGGAACGCGCCATGAACAAGCCCGAACGCATCGTCACCGACGAAGTTCTCTACGACGTCAAGGACCACATCGCGACCATCACGTTGAACGCGCCCGATCGCATGAACACGATCTCGGGTCCCATGCTCGGAGCGCTAACGCAATATCTGCTCGAGGCGGATAGCGATCCGGATGTGCGCTGCGTGATCCTGACGGGCACAGGCCGCGCGTTCTGCGCGGGACTCGACCTGCGCGCCCAAACCAGCGGCAAGGGGCTGTCCATTAGCGGCAGCGGCGCGGTGGCGACCGACATCGACTTGCGCAACACGCCGCCGACAGTATTGCACGCGATGAACAAGCCAACGATCTGCGCAGTGAATGGCGGCGCGGCCGGCTATGGCGCGGACACCGCCATCGGCTGCGACATCCGCATCATGGCCCAATCATCCAAGCTCGCGCTCTCCTTTGCCAAGCGCGGCATCCTTCCTGAATCTGGCGGAACATGGCTGCTGCCGCGCCTGCTCGGCTGGTCGAAGGCAGCGGAGATCATCTTCACCGGCCGCACCTTGTCGCCCGAGCAATGTGTGGAGATCGGGCTAGCGTCCGAAGTCGTGGCCGATGCGGAACTCATGCCGCGCGCGCGTGCCCTGGCGGCGGAGATCGCGGCCAACGCGCCGCTCGCCGTGCAGGCCGCCAAACGCATGATGCGCATGGGCCTGAACGAGCCGTTTCCCGAGCATGTGCATCACGTATATCTGCAGTTGCTGCCGCTGATGCGTACAGAGGATTCCAAGGAAGGCATGCTCGCCTTCGTCGAGAAGCGCACCCCGCAGTTCATGGGTAAGTAGCCAAGAAACGGGGCTTGTCGCTACTCCGCCGCCTGCCGGATGCTCACTGGCTTGCGCGAGCGGTGGAATGGCCGGTCGCCAAGGATCGTGGCTCGGTTCATGACGCGGCGTTGGGGCAGGTAATCGTTGACCGCATAGTGCTGCGTGATGCGATTGTCCCAGAAGGCGATGGAGTTCGGCTTCCATTTCCAGCGCACCTGATATTCCGGTTTCTGGATGTGCACGAACAGCATGTTGAGGAGCGCGTTGCTCTCCTCGCGGCGCAGGCCCTTGATACGTTCGGTGAAGCCGTAATTCACGAACAGCGAGTCCGCGCCGGTCTCGGGATGGGTGCGCACAACCGGATGGATGACCGGCGGATGCTCCTCAAGCGCCTTATTGTGCTTGTCGGCACCGGCCTCTTTCGCCACCTGCCCACGCGAGGGAAAGCCGCGCGCGAAATCGTGCACGGCGTCAAGCTCGACAAGAAACCGCTGCAGCGGCTTTGACAAGCCTTCATATGCGGCCTGCATGTTGGCGAAGCATGTGTCGCCACCTTCGGGCGGCAGGAGCTTGGCATAGAGGATCGCGCCAAGGGGCGGCGTTTCGATGAACGTCACATCGGTGTGCCAGGCGTCATTGTCGGTCGGATTGCCCGCGTGATTGTCCAGGATGAACATCTCCGGCGCCTCGGGAACACCGGGATAAAGCGGATGCGTGTGAAGTTCGCCGAAACGCGCCGCGAAGTCGCGATGGTGAACCGGCGTGATGTGCTGGTCCTCGAAGAAAATCACCTTGTGCGCGAGCAGCGCGGCGCGGATTTGCGCGATCTCGTCGTCAGCAAGATTCCGCGACAGGTCGGCGCCTTCGACGACCGCTCCGATGGCGGGAGTGAGTATGCGAGTCGTGATCTTCGGCATCAGGACCTCTACGCGGAACCAAGGACAGGCCACTTAGTATGATCGGTTTGGGAACGGGGGTGAATTGGCGCCGCAGGTTCGTCCTACGTCCTTGTTTTTTCTGAGCTTATTACTGTCTCCCCTGTATCATACTGAACCCCTTGACATATTCAGTATTTCCATCATGTTGGAAGTATGGAATCATCTGACGCCCTCGTCGGCCTTGCCGCCTTGGCACAAGAAACGCGCCTGGCGATCTTTCGCCGCCTCGTGCGCGCAGGCCCTGAAGGAGAAAGCGCCGGTTCGATCGCCGACGCTCTGCAAACACCCGCACCGACGCTTTCCTTTCATCTCAAGGAGCTGGAGCGCGCGGGCCTGATCACGCAGCGGCGCGAAAGCCGGAGCCTGTTCTACGCCGCCCGTTATGACGGCATGCGCGAGTTGCTCGCCTTTCTGATGGAGGATTGCTGTGCAGGCCGTCCCGAGATCTGCAACTTCAACGCGATGGAGAACTGCGATGAGTCGACTTCATGTTCACCTGCACGTGCGTGACATTGCACAGTCCGTGCGCTTCTACAGCACGCTGTTCGGCACGGAGCCGGCCAAGCGGGAAGTCGACTATGCGAAGTGGATGCTGGACAATCCACGCGTGAACTTCGCGATCTCCACCGGCGGCGAAGTGGGACTCAGTCATCTGGGCATCCAGGTTGAAGACGATGCGGCGCTGGCCGAAGCGACCGCCCGCGCGACCAACGCGGCGGGCAGCGTGATCGAGAAAAAAGGCGCGAACTGCTGCTATGCCATTGGCGACAAGGCCTGGGCCACTGATCCGCAGGGCGTGCGCTGGGAAACTTTTCGCACCACCGGCGGGCTGACGGTCTATGGCGTCGGTGCAGATGAGACCAGAACGGTCACGCCCATCACCACCGCTTGCTGCCCGACTGCAGCGGCAGAACCCGAAAAAGACAAGACGGAGGTTTGTTGCGGCGGCGGCGGTTGGTAGTGGCCGAAAAAAGCTACAACGTCCTTTTCCTCTGCACCGGCAATTCCGCGCGCTCGATCCTTGCCGAGGGCCTGCTCAACTTCGAGGGCAAGGGACGCTTCCACGCCTATTCGGCAGGGAGTTTTCCGAACGGCACGGTCAATCCGATTGCCCTGAAAACATTGGAGCGGGCGGGCATTTCGGGGCAACGCTACCGCTCCAAGAGCTGGAATGAGTTTGCGGTGCCTGGCGCGCCGGTGATGGATTTCGTCTTTACCGTCTGCGACGACGCGGGGGGCGAAATCTGTCCTGTGTGGCCAGGTCATCCCGTCACTGCGCATTGGGGCGTACCCGACCCGGCCGCGGCAGGAGGCAGCGACGAGCACAAGGCGAAGATTTTCCGCGAGACTCTACGCGTGCTGTCCAACCGCATCCGCGTCTTCACCGCGCTTCCGGTCGAGAAACTCGATCGCCTCACATTGAAAAAACATGTCGACGATATTGGTCGCAGCTGATCCCGCTCGACAGGTGGTTGCAGAAGCGACCGGCACGATGCTGCTTGTCGCCGGCGTGGTCGGATCTGGCATCATGGCGCAGCATCTGACGCATGACGCCGCGTTGGAGCTGCTCTGCAACACACTGGCGACGGGTGCACTGCTCACTGTTCTGATTTTGACATTTGCCCCGGTCAGTGGCGCGCACTTCAATCCGTCAGTGTCCTTGGCGATGTTCGCGCGCGGCGAGATGACATGGTCGCGCGCAGCACTTTATGCCGCGGCGCAGATTGCGGGCGGTGTGTGCGGCACGTTGCTGGCACATGCCATGTTTGCTCTACCGTTATTCGCAGTTGGAACCACTGTCCGCACTGGCATTGGCCAGTGGATCGGAGAGGGCGTGGCAACGTTTGGATTGGTATTGACAATCTTCGGTTGCAGGGCCGGCGGATCTCGCAACGTCGCAATCGCGGTCGGCCTCTATATCGCGGCCGCCTATTGGTTCACCTCGTCCACATCGTTTGCCAATCCGGCGGTGACAATCGCGCGAGCGCTCACTCCGACCTTTGCTGGCATCCGTCCCGCGGACGCGCCGATGTTCTTGCTTGCCCAGCTTGTCGTGGCGCCTCCCGCCGCGTTTTTCGCGCGATGGCTGGCCCTTCCTGGCGGCTGAATTGGTCAATCGACTCGAAACGGACACGTCACTCCAGGCCGGTCAATCATATTGCGATGCAATATTCCTTGTAAATTTCGGTCAGCGTCGGTTCGGTATTAAAATATTTTTCGTATATTAATATATTGTATTAGTTATAAATTATCAATCTTCGACAATTGAGGTAGAAGAATTATTGCAGCAGCGAACAGATTGTTCTTGAATTGCGACCTTCTAATACTAATGTTCTGAATGATAAATCCTGAAGGAATTATTCATATGAACAAGACTCGCTTCCTGACCCTCGCATTCCTGTTGACGCTGTCCGGATTCGGCGGCGCCTTCGCTCAAGCTCCCTCTCTGGAGTCCGGCACCTACAAGCTCACAGTTGGAAGCAACGCCCCCTGTGATCTGACCATCGGCAACGACGGCACTGTCACGCAGGCTGCCGACTGTGCCACTGGCCGCCCCATCGCAAAGTGGACAGCCAAGGGCTCGGACTATGCACTGACCACCGCATCGGGAGAGGTCTATGCCGTGCTCAAGCCGCATGGCAACGCTCTCGAAGGCATAAGCTACATCGCGCAACACAAGCTGGTGCTCACGCATTAACGATCGCAAATCGCCTTGGAAGAAGGACCGCTCCGCAAGGGCGGCCCTTTTTCATTTGATCGGGCAATGCAGTATTCTTGCCCCATGGCGATCGACGAACCAACGGCGCATGAGCACGGAGTCTGGACGCACGATCACGTCTTTCTGAGTGCGGGTCACGAACATGCCGAGCGCCGCGCGCGGATTGCGACCACGATCACCGCCGTTTTCATGGTCGTCGAGATCAGCGCGGGCTGGCTATTCGGCTCCATGGCCTTGCTCGCCGATGGCTTTCACATGGCGACGCATGTCGGCGCACTGGGTCTTGCCGCCGGCGCCTACTGGCTGGCGCGACGCCATGCCGGCAACACGCGGTTCACCTTCGGCTCGGGCAAGTTCGGCGACCTTGCTGCGTTTACCAGCGCCATCGTGCTGGGCATGGTGGCGGCCGGCATCGCCTATGAATCGACACAGCGGCTGTTGTCGCCGATAGCGGTGAACTACGGCAGCGCCCTGTTGATCGCCTCCCTGGGACTGGGTGTGAATATTGCGAGCGCTTACGTACTGAGCGAAACACCGCATCGTCATCATGGCGCTGATGAACACAATCATCTCCATCATCACGATCACGGCCATACCGATCACAATCTGCGCGCCGCCTATGTGCACGTGCTGGCCGATGCCGCCACATCGGTACTAGCGATCGCGGCGCTCGGCGCCGGACTACTGTTCGGCATCCGTTATCTCGATCCGGTTGTCGGCGTGATCGGCGCCTGCGTCATCGCATCCTGGGCATATGGCTTGGTGCGCGACAGCGCGCTGGTGTTGCTCGATGCCGAGGACGACCCGCGCATGGCCAAGGACATCCGCGCGCATCTGGAATCGGAGTCCGGAATGCGCGTGAGCGATCTGCATCTGTGGCGGCTGGGACCGGGCCATCGCGGACTGATCGTCTCGCTCGTCAGTCCCTCGCAAATCAGCGCCGAAGAGATCAAGGCTGGCCTGCGCCGGCACTATCCCGACCTCAGCCATGTTACGGTCGAGGTCGCGGTCTGTGCAGATTGCGTGACCTCCTAGCTGGCAAGCGTTTCCATACCAGCGGCGACGAACCCCGCCCCGAATGTCACGCCCGCGAGGATTGTCACGCTGGCCGGGACAATGCCGACCGCGATCGCGACGCCCAAAGTCATCGATAAAATCCACAACGCCGCCGACAGATAGGCTTCGTTCCTCCGCCGCAGCGTCTCCACCGACAGGATTGCAAGTCCAAACAGAGCGACGATCGAGCCAAGCCGATAGCCGTTCTCGCCAAGCGCGCTGAACGCCGAAACGCGCACCAGCAAAATGCCTAAAACGAAAGTCGCCGTTCCGACCGTTCCGGTAATGCCGATGCTTGCTCTGCGGGCCCAGTAGACTCCGGCGATTCCCAGCAGAAGAAAGACGTCCGTTTCGAGGTAGAGCAAGGTCAGAGTGCCGAGCGAAAACATCTCCGTAACAAAACTGGCGGCGATGCGCAGCACGCCGCCGGCAATGGCGGCGACTCCGAGAATTTGAATGATCGGTTTCATTCAGCCCTCTCTGGCGATGAAGTCCCGGGCTTGGGCTGCCAGCCTCAGTCCATGATGACGCTTTTGCGGCGTGTTGAGGTAGCGGTTCATGGCTGCACACATCGTGGCGGCCCACGGCGCGTCGGGAACTGCCGCCAGCTCGTCCTCCAAGGCGAACAGCATCTTGATGCGGTGACAGGCAATGATCGGCTCCACGATGCCGTGGTCGTAGAGACCTGCCATCTCTTCGGCGATGAAGCGCTTGGCGTCTGAAACATGAAACGCCACGACATCCTGCTGCGCATTCACATAGCCCTTGTTGCGGCCGACAAAGAGCGCCAGCTGAAGCAGTGCGCTGGGCCACAGATCGGGCAGCGCTTCGCAGATGTGGCGCGCGGCGTTTGCGAACGTCAGAGCATGGGTGAAATCCAGCCAACTGACATTGTCGGCGATCTGGTTGTCGGTGTCGCGATCGAAGCCAGTGTCGAAGTGCAGCAGGTTCCACGCTGCCGCTCCGAGCAGCGCATCGTATAGCTCGCGTGGATTGAGTCCCGACGATTGCAGCGCTCGATCCAGTGCCGCATCGATGGAAAGCCCGACAAAGTCATGCGCCTGCGCCGGCAAACCACCTTTGGCGTCCCAGGCAGCAAGGGTCGCATCGTAGGCGCGAAACTCCGGCAAGCGCTCCTCACGCGTGCCGTTCACCAGCGAGCGCACAAGCGCGAGAAGTACGGGAAGCGCGGACTCGGGTCCCAGGCGCTCGACCAGCTGGCTGGTCTTGAACGTGTAAATCGCGCTATGCCCAAAATCCGCATAATGAGACAGCGCGGCGCGGCCGAGCGCCGCATAGATTTCGCGTCGCGGCACTCCATCGCGAAGCGCGCCGCGCACCAATGCGATGGCGCCCGGCTCGTTCTCGGATTCGATTGCTGCCTGGAGCGCGGTCGCATCCCAGGGCGTTGTTTCCTCGGAATAAGGATAGCGCCGCGCGCCCAGCGTGTCCCAGGCCAGATGCGAAATCGGCTCGATCATCGCCGTCAGCCGTTCCCCATCGCTCGGTGCGCGCCCTGCCAGTGCGAGCCAATCTGCCGCCGCGCCATGGGCGTGTGTGGTGCCGAACTCCAGCCGCTCGTTCAGTGCCGCGATCGCATGGGCCAGCGCGACGCCGGCATCGAAGCCTGCGCGTTCCAGCCGCGCAACTTCACGCGCCATGCGCGGCGCGTCGTTGTAGCGGGCCGCCTCGACCAGGCCGTCCAGCGCGCGCTTGCGCTGCACTTCGGCCGGCAGGTCGCTCAGGTCGGCGAAGATTTCCCCACCGCGCACTTCGATGGCATAGGTGCGCACGGGATCGCGGCCCACCAGCGCCTGTCCGCTCGCCAGATCGAATTT
Source organism: Pseudomonadota bacterium (assembly GCA_025360685.1). Classification (GTDB taxonomy): domain Bacteria; phylum Pseudomonadota; class Alphaproteobacteria; order Micropepsales; family Micropepsaceae; genus Rhizomicrobium. The sequence goes on along the minus strand of JANYBR010000332.1, from coordinate 5,475 downwards.
CCAATTGTGCCAGTTGCAGGTCAGTACGCAGCCCGGTCCTTCGGTGCCCTCGCTGAGGGGATAGCCTTCGTGCGGGCAGCGGTTGGCGATGGCGAAGATCTTCCCCTCTGCCGCGAGCAGCAGGACCTGCTTGCCGGCGCGGCGTACCACTTTGCGGCCTTTTTTCTGCAACTCGCTTTCGCTGACGCCGGTCGCGGTGAACATGGCCGCCTCTCTTTTCCAAAGTATGTACTTTAGAATATACCAGACCTTGATTTATGCAAGTGTCATCTTTAGAAAATAATGCATGGCAGTCGAGCACACAGCACAGGTTACGACCGGCCGCGCCGCGGTGCGCGATCTTTTGAAGCGCGCCGGGCCGATTTCTGCCGATTCCGCGGCTGAAAAGCTCGGCATTACCGCCATGGCCGTGCGCCAGCACCTCTACGCACTCGAGGCGGACGGCGAGGCCAGCCATGTCGAGGATGCCCGGCCGCGCGGCCGGCCGGTGAAATTGTGGCGGGCAACCAGGGCCGCTGACTCGCATTTCGCAGATTCCCATTCAGCACTCGCAGGCGATCTCATCCTCCAGATCAAGAAGGCGTTCGGCGAGGAGGGCCTCGACCGGCTGCTCAAGCTGCGCAATTCGGAATTGGAGAAAAACTACCGTGCCAAGACGGACAAGGCCCAATCTCTCAAGGCTAAGCTCGAAGCATTGGCGAAAATCCGCAGTGCCGAGGGCTACATGGCCGAAGTCAGGCGCGATCCCGAAACGGGACAATGGCTGTTCGTGGAAAACCACTGTCCGATTTGCGCTGCCGCGCGGCTCTGCACGGGTCTCTGCCGCGAGGAACTGGCGCTGTTTCATCGCGTGCTGGGCAAGGACATCAAGGTCGAACGCCTGTCGCATATTCTGGCCGGTGCCGGGCGCTGTGCCTATCGCGTGACGCCAGCCTGATCTAGCATCGCGTCGTCTCCGCAGCGGATCTTCCGTGACCGATACTGTTCTGGAATTGACAAAAGTCACGAAGCGCTTTGGCGATTTCACCGCGGTGGACCATCTCAGCTTCACGCTGACCAAAGGGAAAATTCTGGGTTTTCTCGGGCCCAATGGCGCCGGCAAGACCACTACCTTGCGCATGATGCTCGGAATTCTGCCGCCGGACGAGGGCACGATTTCAGTGCTTGGCCGCGACATCACCAAGGTGCGCGAACGCATCGGCTATTTGCCCGAAGAACGAGGGCTTTACCGGCGAATGCGCGCCGACGCTGCTATCGCCTATATAGCCACTTTGAAAGGTATGAAGCGCGCCGATGCCCTCGCCTGCGCACGCAAATTGCTCTTGAATTTTGGCCTCGGCGAGTTCGCGCGAGTGCGCATCGAAGGACTCTCCAAGGGCATGGCGCAGAAGGTCCAGTTGCTCGCCGCCGTCGTGCATGATCCGGAATTCGTCATTCTCGACGAGCCCTTTTCCGGCCTTGATCCGGTGAACCAGAGTGAGATGGAGCAGTTCGTCCGCAATCTGGCCGGTGAGGGAAAGACGATCATATTCTCCACCCACACGATGCAGCAAGCCGAGAGGCTGTGTGACGGCATTGTTGTGATCGCCAAGGGACGCAAACTGTTCGACGGGACTCTCGATGGCGCGCGTGCCCTTTTTCCACGGCGGGCCCGCGTCGGCGCGGACGCCGATCTCAGTTTTCTGCGCAATGTGCCCGGAGTGGTTGCGGCGGCCGCACCCTCAAACGGACAGGCCAATTGGACGCTTGACATGGCAGAAGGTGCAGACGGACGGGCCGTCCTCGCGGCCTGCTTCGAAAAAGGCGTACCGCTGACGCATTTCGATCTTGCGCCGCCCAGCCTGCACGACATCTTCGTATCGCTGGTGGAGACAGCCGCATGAGACGCACTTTCCTCATCGCGCGCCAGGAATTCATCAAATACGTCACGCGGCGCGGCTTCTTCATCTCGATCTTGATGTTCCCGCTCTGGATCGCGCTGATTGTGCTGGTGCCGCAATGGACGGGCGGCGCGCCGCAACGAACCTTTACCATCGTCGATCGTGCAGGCGGCTACCGGGATGCGATTCTTCAGGAGTTGTCGCGCGAGAACGCACAGCGCGAACTGAACGCTCTGGCCGCTTATGTCAGCGCCAATGCAGACGGAGATCGTTTGCAGCGCGCAGATCCAAAGCTGGTCGACCTACTCAATACGCCGCAGGCAGAAGAATCGCTGAGATCGTTTCGTGCACTCGGCGGCACGTCTGCAGCGCTCCGGGCGCTGGCGCCGTTCCTGATTCCGGGCGCCGGACCCTTTCGACCACCCGTGGCGCGCTTCGTGTATGTCGGACCGCCGGCGCGACTGCAGCGGGCGCAAGATTTCGCCGCTGCGGTGCGACCCTTCCTCGACGGTGACCGTTTCTACGTCGCGATCTTGATTCCAGCGGATTTTGGAACGGGCACCGGGCGGACTGCGCAACTATTCGCTCGCGACCAGGTGGACAAAGAGCTGCGTGCGTTCGTGACCGACACCCTGAGTGACGCTTTGCACCGTAATGTTCTGAGGCGATTGGCGCCCCAGCTGGCCGGAAGCGATGCACTGACCACGACAGCAGACGTGGAAACGCGCGTGACATCCAACCATGGTGCACCGTCCGGGCGCGAGGACGTATTCAGCACCTTCGTGCCGATCGGCCTGGCGCTTATCCTCTTCATTGTCTCGGTGATGAACGCGAGCGTGCTGTTGCAGGGAGTGGTGGAGGAAAAATCCAGCCGCATGATCGAGGTGCTGCTCTCTTGTGCCACGCCGCGCGAGATCACCAGCGGCAAGCTGATCGGGGTCATCGCGGTTGCACTGGTCACGATCGTGATCTGGACGTGCGTGTTGATCGCATTGATGGCGATGGCGGAGGCCAGTACCGTCAGGCTGGTATTCGCCGCGATGCGTTCGGTGGCGACGGTCGGCACCTTGCCGCTGCTGCTGCTGTATTTCTCCTGCGGCCTTCTGATCTATGGTTCGATATTCCTGGCCATCGGCAGCATGGCGAATTCGCTGGCCGACGCGCAGGCGCTGCTCGGCCCCGCCATGCTGATCCTGATGCTGCCCAATGTCATGATCTCCGGAATCATGCGCGATCCCAACGGCGAACTGGCGAGCATTATATCGTGGGTGCCGTTCTACACACCGTTCTTCATGATGCTGCGCATCGCCTCGCATCCGCCGCAGTTGCAGCTCTGGGGCACGACGGCCCTCACGATTGCAACCACGATATTCCTGATCTGGTGGACCGGGCGCGTGTTTGCGCGGCATGTGCTGACCACGGAGCGTCCGCCGACCTTGGCCGGACTGGCGAAGCGCGGCGTGCAAATGCTTACGGGACGTAGTCGCTAGTCGCCGCGTTCAGCTTCGCCGGCTTGGGAGCCAATAGGGCGTCAACAGAATGCGCGAGCGCAGGTCCGGACAGAACACGCTGTTTCGATGACGAGCCGCGTCACGGCTCCGTGAGGCTCGCAGAAAAGATTGAACACCAACTTGGCCGTCCCAGGCTCGGAGAGATTCAGAAATGTATCGGCGCGCTCGAACTGGTCTTCTTCGCTGAAGGCAAAAAGGCCGCCTGAAATCAGACAGCCTTCTCGAAATTCCTGGACGCAGCCGATCAGCGTGGCAGCAGGCCTTCGCGCTGCAGGCGCTTGCGCTGCAGCTTGCGATAGCGGCGGATGGCCTCGGCACGTTCGCGGGCGCGCTTCTCGCTGGGTTTCTCGTAGTGGCCTCTGAGCTTCATCTCGCGGAAGATGCCTTCACGTTGCATCTTTTTTTTCAGCGCTTTCAGCGCCTGATCGATATTGTTGTCGCGAACGATGATCTGCAAAATGCGCTCCTTCGGGCCCAAATTTGGGAGGCGCGGGTAGTAACAGAAGGGTTTTGGCCTGTCCACCGCGCTTGAATTATACTGACAAAATTCCTATCTACAGGAGTCGGACGTCAAGACCAATGTAGACACCACCTAAGTGAAGAAAGTGTACGTCGTAAAAAAATACTGAGGAGCGCGACGGGTTTCTGACGAAATTTCGAGGTTCGAATGTACGCACGTCCAATGAAATCATGGCCATACTGAAGATCGCCCGAATGGGCCACCCGGTTCTAGCGCAGAAGGCGCAGGCGGTCGCCGACCCCGCGTCGCTGGAAATACGCCGTCTCGTGTCCGACATGATCGAAACCATGATCGACGCCAATGGCGCGGGCCTGGCGGCGCCTCAGGTCCATGTCCCTTTGCGCGTCGTGGTGTTCCAGGCACCGCAGGGCAGGAGCGATCCTGGGCTTTCCGATGACGAACGCTTCGACCACATGGCGCCGCTGACCGTGCTGGTCAATCCGCAGATTGAGATTGTCGGCGACGAGATCGAGGGCGGTTGGGAAGGCTGCCTATCCGTGCCGGGCCTGCGCGGTTTCGTCGAGCGGCCGTTCCACATTCGGTATCGCGGCTTCGATTTGGAGGGTCGCGCCGTCGCGCGCAGCGCGAAAGGCTTTCACGCTCGCGTGGTGCAGCATGAGTGCGATCATCTGGACGGTACGCTTTATCCCAGTCGCATGCGCGATCTCGGCAAGCTGATCTTTGAAAGCGAAGCGCGCCACTTTGTGCAAAAGGAGGAATAGCGAGTAGAATGAGCTGGAACGAAACGTCGCGGAGCGTTGCTGCGTTTTGCCTCTCGCCAGCTCAACTGGGGAAATACATGAAAAGCACAATTGTCGGGACGGTACTCGCAGCATTTGCCGCCTGTCTGATTGTAGCGTCTTCTGCGAACGCCACGGCGCTTCGCGTCGTCGCTGTCAGCGCGCCGGCAATCAATTGCGTCTTCAACACCAGTTGCACGCTCGTGGTCACGGACTCCGTCGGCCATTTTTCTCCTCTGGGTGATGTCGGCGATGGCCGTCTGCAATCGCGTACCTATGACGGCGTGGCGCCGACGTCCGCCGCGGATATGAAGGGCTACGAATATCGCTTAGACATGACATCGGTGCAGGCCTCGTCCACCGCCAATTGCGTAACCCAGCTCGGGCTCGACTTCGGGCCGGCGGCATCGCTGCAATATGATGGCGCCGGACCGCTCGATGATGTCTATGTTGTGACATCTGGAGGGCTCGGCTCGGTTGCGATCTCTTCGGCGACACGACGCGGCAGAAATATCCTGCTTGTTTTTGGCGCACCGGTTTGCCCGGGCCAGACAAGCTTTTTCTTCGGACTCACCTCGCGCAATACTTCGCCGGTCCCGGCCACTGCGACGATCTCTTTCAGCCTCGGCGGCAGCGCCGAGGTCGCCGTCCGAACACCGTCGCGCTGAACCCGGCAGGCTTACTTTGATTGCGGACGCGTCGACAATGTCAATTCACCCTGGTTCCCAAACACGGCCATGACAACCCGAACCACGAAAAAGAAAGTGAGTGAGGCGACGCTCAAGGCTTCGATCCTCAATGCCGCCCTGAAGCATGTCGCGTTC
>JANYBR010000324.1 GCA_025360685.1 Pseudomonadota bacterium | reverse complement strand
GGATGCTGGCTGCCGTGCTGATCGTTACTTCGTAGGCTGTTTCCTGCGCTGTAAGTTTAACGGCCGCCTCATCAGTATTACCGGTTTCAAGATCCGATATACGGTTGGCAAGGTATGTAGTCAGCTTATCCAGGCGCTCCGTGGCATTCGTAACGATAATACTCGCATTAGCCAGTGCAAATTCCTGATTTTCGATTTGGGAAGCTGCTTCGTTGGACCCTTTCCCCTGCGAAAGACACGAAGGTCCGGGTCGTACGCGGCCTCCGAACCGTTCGCCGTACCGTCCTCATCGTCGTCACCTGGTTCGGGGATAGTTTTGGCGTTGTCCGCCCCCTCTGCTTCTTCACCCGCCCAGCCGCGGCCCTCGGAAACGCCGAGATAGCCCAGCATGACTTGGGTCAGGGTGTCTTTCATGCGCTTGGTGCCTGCGGCCATAGGGCCGGGGCGAGGCTGTAGAACCGCGTCGGTAACGGTGGCCAGAACAATTTGCATGCCCAGCCGAATGGCGCCGGTCGAATTGCTTGGAATGCGAGGCGAAAGAACCGCAACCGCCAGCCGGGTCACTTCATTTCGGTTGTCCTCAAACAGTTCGATGGCGATCGGGCTGACGGTCGAGAGCTTGATCGTTGCCCGGATAACACCGGCTGCCCGTGCGTCCGTCATCGATGCCACAACATGTTCGACAACAAGTCTCACCAGGGAGGACGGGGACAGGTGGCGAGTAGGCATGGCTTCCAACGCAGTCACGGCACGAAGTGCCAGAGTTCGGTATGCCGAAGCTATGAGATGGTAGAGGTAGCGTTTTTTTCGGGGAACCGGGCATAAAGCGCTCCGACCGAGCAGCCTGCCTCGCGGGCAATTCGCGCCATCGATATCGATTCAAAGTCTTTCTGCGCCAGGAGCCGGGTTCCGGCATCGATCAGTTGCTGACGCTTGCCGTCCGGTCTGCGCCTTCGGCGGCCGCCTTTGCGTATCAATTTGTGAAATATTGAGACCAAAACGTCACCAGGGAAGTACGGGCCAATACTAGCGCCAGCCACCACTATTGTGAATGGGATTCGGATTCTTAGATTTCTGTAGCTATAGCGCCGTTCCTCAAATTTGCATCCGCCATCTTAGCCATTCACTTTGAGTTGCCCTGCTTTGACCAGTCCGTAAATCGCTGGGATGACGACTAGCGTCAGTACCGTCGATGAAATCATGCCCCCGACCAGCGGAACAGCAATCCGCTGCATAACTTCGGAACCTGTGCCAGTGCTAAACAGGATCGGCAGAAGTCCCGCCATGATCGCCGACACCGTCATCATCTTGGGTCGGACGCGGTCAACCGCTCCCTCGATGATAGCGTGGTAGAGGTCTGCGGCGTCGAGCTTGCGGTCTTCGAGTTGCCGTTGCTCAATCATCGCCGTCAGAGCGTTGTCCAGGTAGATCAACATCACGACGCCCGTTTCTGCGGCCACTCCGGCAAGCGCGATGAAGCCTACAGCGACCGCGACACTCATGTTGAACCCCATCAGATACATAAGCCAGAAGCCGCCAGTGAGTGCGAACGGCACTGAGAGCATGACGATGAGCGTTTCCGTAAGTCGTCGGAAATTCAGGTACAACAGCAAGAAAATCAGAAAAAGTGTCACTGGGATGACCGTCTGCAGGCGGGATGCCGCGCGCTCCAGATATTCGAACTGTCCGCTCCATTCGACGTGGTAACCAGGCGGAAGCTTGACCTGATCCTCAACGGCACGCCGCGCATCAGACACGTATCCGCCGAGGTCGCGGCCCTGCAAATCAACGTAGATGTAGTCGACCAATTGAGCATTCTCGGTGCGGATCGAGGGTGGCCCCTGATCGATGCTCACGGTCGCGACCTGTCCCAATGGAATGGCGGCACCGTCCGCCGTGTTGACGAGAACCTCGTTCGCGATGGCTCTCGGATCATCACGAAAATCGCGCGGGTAGCGGACATTGACGCTGTACCGCTCGCGTCCCTCGACAGTCTCGGTCACCATCTCGCCGCCGAGCGCTGTCCGGATGACATTCTGCACGTCATTGATGCTCAGCCCATAGCGTGCAAGTGCCGCGCGGTCAGGTTCGATATTGAGATAGTAACCGCCCAGAACCCGCTCGGCGAATGCGCTCGTGGTACCAGGCACTTTCTTAACGACGGCTTCGATCTGTCGGGAGAGCTGGTCAAGTTCGGCGAGATCGTTGCCGTAGACTTTGACGCCGACAGGTGTGCGAATGCCCGTAGACAACATGTCGATTCGCGCTTTGATCGGCATCGTCCAGGCATTACTCACCCCTGGAAACTGCAACGCCTGATTCATGTCCGCGATAAGTTTGTCCACGGTCATGCCGCCGGGCCAAGTTACTTCCGGCTTCAGATTGATAACGGTTTCGAACATCTCGGTTGGCGCGGGGTCGGTAGCGGTTTCCGCGCGCCCCGCCTTACCAAACACCGACTCCACTTCCGGAAAACTCTTGATGATCTTGTCCTGCAATTGGATTAGTTCGCCTGCCTTGGTGATTGACATGCTGGGAAGGCTAACTGGCATGTAAAGCAACGTGCCCTCGTTTAGCATCGGCATGAACTCGCTGCCGATCCGGGTCACTGGATAGATGGAGATGGCAAGAACGATAAGGGCGATTGCAATTGTAGTTTTACGATGTCGCAACACTGCATCGATCACCGGCCGGTACGCCCAAATCAGAGAGCGATTCAGCGGGTTTCTTTGTTCCGGCATAATTCGGCCACGCACAAAGATCGTCATTAACACCGGAACCAGGGTGACGGAGAGCAACGCGGCCGCGGCAAGCGAGAACGTGTAGGTATAAACAAGGGGTTTGAAGAGCCGCCCTTCCTGCGCTTCAAGGGTAAAGACAGGAAGAAACGATACGGTGATGACCAAAAGGCTGAAGAACAGCGCCGGACCAACTTCGGTTGCGGCCTTGATGAGAACGTCGATGCGCGACTCGTCCGGACCGGCGCGCTCCAGCCGTTTATGAGCGTTTTCGATCATGACAATCGCCGCATCGACCATTGCGCCGATAGCAATCGCGATGCCGCCCAAACTCATGATGTTTGCGCTGATGCCTAGCGCGTGCATGATCACGAAGGCCAACAGCACGCCGACCGGCAGCATGATGATGGCAACGAGTGCGCTACGCGCATGTAGCAGAAAAATGAGACACACTAGCGCGATGATTGCACTTTCTTCGAAGAGAGTGTGCCTGAGTGTGTCGATGGCGCGGTAGATGAGACTGGAGCGGTCATACACCGGCACTATGGACACACCCTTTGGCAATCCGCTCGCAAGTTCCGCAATCTTCTGCTTGATGTTCGTAATGACGGAAAGTGCGTTCTCGCCGTCGCGCTGCAGCACAATACCGCTGACGACCTCGCCCTGACCGTTGAGTTCGGTTAGGCCGCGACGTTCGTCAGGACCGATCTCAACTCTCGCCACGTCCTGCAGCAGAACGGGAGTGCCACTCTCGCTCTTGAGAACAATCTGCTCAATGTCCTTCGCGTTCTTGAGATAGCCCCGGCCCCGCACCATGTATTCACGTTCGGTCATCTCAATGGTGCTGCCGCCAGCGTCAATGTTGCTAGAACGAATGGCGTCGGTAATTTTTGTGAGGGGAATACCGTAGCCTCGCAGCTTCTGAGGATTGACCACCACCTGGTACTGTTTGACGAAGCCACCAACGCTCGCGACTTCAGCCACGCCTCCCGCTTTGGTGAGTTGGTAGCGTATGAACCAGTCCTGAATTGAGCGAAGTTCGGCAAGCGTCCGCTGTGCGCCGACAACGGCATATTCGTACACCCAGCCAACGCCGGTCGCGTCCGGTCCCAAGGTGGGCGTCACGCCGGCCGGCAATTTGCGCGCGGCCGCGTTGAGATATTCGAGAAC
>JANYBR010000317.1 GCA_025360685.1 Pseudomonadota bacterium | reverse complement strand
AGTGCGGACCGGCCATTGCGGAGCAGGGCTCGTGACGATGGCAAGAAATGACGTGATCGTTCACCACGCCCACCGCCTGCGCGAACGCATAGACGATCACGGGTCCGCAGAAATTGAACCCGCGGCTCTTGAGTTCCTTCGACAGACCTTCGCTCATCTTGGTCTTCGCGGGCACCTGCTTGAGAGTCTTGTAGCTGTTTACCTTCGGCTGGCCGTCGACATATTTCCAGATGAGTTCGGTGAACCCGCCAGGCTCCTTTTCTTCGATGTCGAGCCAAAGCTGCGCACCGCGGATTGTCGCCTCGATCTTCGGGGCGGATCGGATGATGCCGGCATTCTTCATCAGGCGGTTCACGTCGCGCTTGCCGTAGCGTGCGATCTTCTCCGGATCAAAATTGTCGAAGGCGGTGCGAAAATTTGCACGCTTCTTGAGGATCGTGATCCAGGATAGTCCGGCCTGAAACCCATCCAACACAAGTTTCTCGTAGAGCGCGCGCGGATCATGCTCCGGTACACCCCACTCGTGATCATGATAGGTGATGTAGATCGGCTCCTTCACCGACCAGCCGCAACGTACGACGTCTGTTGATATCATGCTCGGTGTGCGCCGCGCATGCGGCGATCGTTGGAGGACTATTTCCGCCGGCGTTTCTTGACTGACTTTTTCTTCGCCGGCTTCTTGGTAATTGTTTTCGCGGCCTTCTTCGCAGGCTTTTTTGCAGTTTGCGTCTTGGCCTTCGGCGCTGTGTGCAAGGTTGCTTCGATCTTGTTGCCATCAAGATCGTAGATGAACGCTCCGAAATAGTTCGGGCCATAGTCGGGCCGTGGACCGGGTTCGCCATTGTTGCTGCCACCCTGGGCCAGCGCCGCAGCGTGAAACTTGAGGACCTGGTTCTTCGTGCGGGCGATGAAGCCCAGATGCACGCCGTTGCCGGTGCTCATCGGCTTTTGATCGTGCGGCAGCTGGATCCAGAATTCGGGATGATCTTCGCCATAGGCAAGCGCGTAGGGCAGGAACTCCATCACGCGTTTGTAGCCCAGCGTACCCAGCACGGCGTCGTAAAACTTCGCGGCGCGGGCGACGTCTGTTACGCCGACGGAAACATGATGGAGCATGACGATGTTCTCCCCACTGTTCTAGTTGGAATGGCTCAGAAACTTTCACTCGCGGTCACAAACGTCAAGGAAAAAGCCATGACGGTTTGATCACATTCACTACGTGTTCGCCGGCCGACAACTTTGCCGACCCCGCTTCCTCGAGCCTGTCGATACGCAACAACGCAAAGCCGCGCGCGCCATATTCGGACGTGATCTCGCCGATCTCCTTGCCGCCTGCTTTGACCAACCCAGCGCGCGTCGGGCCCGAAATAAACTCGAGTGGCAACAAGCGCTTGCGCGCCGTGCTGCGGTGTTTCATTCGCGCCGTCAACTCCTGACCGACATAGCAGCCTTTTTCGAAATCGACGGCATGCAACTCATCGAGATCGGCGTCTAGTGCGAACATGCGGTCGGTGCCGAAGTCATCGCCTTCCGGAACGCCGAAAACCAGACGGTGCTTGTGATAGACCTCCGCAGACGACAGATCGTGACGCATCTCGCCCGTGGCGATGATCGCGCGGCGCCCCAACTCCGGCATGCGGGGATCGGGGTAGGAAATTGCGTAGCGCGCAGACGCGCCATCCCATTCCGCCAGCACGGCCAACTGGTCGCGCGCCTCGACCGTGACTTTGCTGCGCAGCTTGTACATTGTGAGCCGCTTCAACAGCGCGTCTCGCGCAGCGGCCAGACAATCGATCAGGATCGCACCGTCACCTTCGACCAGAAAGAAGTCGAACAGAATTTTACCCTGTGGGGTTAGCAGTGCCGCGTAGAGTCCCTGGCCCGGCGCCAGGCGCTCGACGTCGTTGGTTATCAACCCCTGCAGGAAGGGGCGCGCTTCGGGCCCGGCAATGGCAATGACCGAACGGTCTTCAAGATGGGCGATTGGCATGCCTATGAATTAGTCCGCGCTACCGCGGTTGCCAAGGCCGAATAGCCGTCCTACTCATTTTACATGGGTGAGATGTTCGATCTGATTATTCATGGCGGCACGGTGGCCACGCCAAACGGCATCGCGACGGGCGATGTTGGCGTACGCGCCGGCAAGATTGCCGCCATCGGCTCATTGACTGGCGCAAAGTCTACCGAGACGTTCGACGCCAAGGGGCTGCACGTCCTTCCCGGTGTCATCGACAGCCAGTGCCACTTTCGCGAACCAGGTAACGAGTACAAAGAAGATCTCGAGAGCGGCAGCCGGGCCGCCGTGCTCGGCGGGGTGACCGGCATCTTCGAGATGCCCAACACGTCGCCGCCGACGACCACGCGCGCCGCGATGGAAGATAAGCTCGCGCGAGCCGCCGGGCGAATGCATTGCGATTACGCATTTTACTTTGGCGCGACACCCGCCAATATAGGCGCGCTCGCAGAGCTGGAGCGCATGCCTGGAGTGGCCGGCGTCAAGGCGTTCCTGGGCTCTTCGACCGGAACATTGCTTCTGGATCACGAAGACGACATCGCGGCCATGCTGCGCTCCGGCCGCCGCCGCGTTGCGGTGCATTCCGAAGATGAAGACAGGCTCAAGTCGCGCAAAGACCTCGCGCTCAAGGGCGATCCGCGCTCGCATCCGGTCTGGCGCGATGCCGAAGCGGCGCGCATGTCGACCGAAAGGGTGATTCGCCTGGCGCGCGCCGCTGGCCGGCGTCTCCATGTACTGCATGTCACGACGGCGGATGAAATACCGCTGCTTGCAGACGCTAAGGAGATCTGCACCGCCGAGACCACGCCGCAACATCTGACGCTCGCCGCTCCGGAGTGTTATGAGCGACTTGGT
>JANYBR010000299.1 GCA_025360685.1 Pseudomonadota bacterium | reverse complement strand
GGTCGGCGCGGCTCCCCCGTTTAAAGCCACGGCAAGTCGTCATCAGCCGGCTGAGCGCCAGCTTCTCGCTGACAGCCGGCCGATCGTCGTTTCGCCGCGAAGCGCCGGACGCCGCCAGATCGTCTCGCCCGCGTCCGCTCGGCGGCCGCAGGCTTCCCAGACCAATCTAGTGCCCACCGTGCTCAATGCGCCTGAATTGCACGATCCTAGCGCAAGGGTCATTCTCGAACTGTCGGGCATCTCCATCAGGCTGGTACCGTCGTCAGGCTTCGCGGTCTATCTCGATAGTGGTGAAAATCGCTCGAGCGATCCGGTTGGCCTGATCGACATTTTCGGCGCCACTCATAGGGGGATGGGCACGAATGCGATGCTCGGAATGACTTCGGCAAAATCGATCCAGCGCTTTGACGTCACCCAGATTGTCGCAAGTTCATCAGGCCCGTTCACGCTGCGTGTTGAGCCCTACGATCTTTTGGTTTCCAAGAGCGGTAAACCTGGCGCAAGCAGAGCCGATGCTGTGCATATCGCAGGGGTCCGGTTTTTGGTGGTCAGTTAGGCTTGATTGGTCACAGGCAGGAGCGGCGTGCTCGACGGTCTTGACAGGTTAATCGCCAGGTCTGACGATTTGCCGTCGGTGGCAAGACTTGGGGAGGCTCGCTTGACTGCAATGCTTGGCGCCTCCTGGCAACGAAGAGGAAGGCGACGGGGCAACTGAACCCGGCGATCTTGTCAGTTCCGTTTGGGCTAGCGGAAACGCGAAAGTTGTCAAATTTCAACAGAATTTTAGTGTACAATAGACATCAGGGAGCGCGCGTCCTCAATCGGCTCTTTTGAAAAACGAAGCCAAAAATGCCAGTCGATTCAATGCTCCGAGTGCCGCGTGTCGCACTTTGGCGAGCCCTTCAGTGGCGGAAGTGGTGCATGCCGGTGAAGGCCATCGCAAGGCCCGCATCGTCGGCGGCCTTGATGACGTCCTTGTCGCCGATGGAGCCGCCGGGCTGAATTACGGCAGTCGCTCCGGCCTCGGCAACCGCCAGCAATCCGTCCGGGAATGGGAAGAAGGCGTCTGAGGCGGCAGACGAGCCGACCGTCATCGGTTGCGCCCAGCCCGCCGCTTTGGCTGCATCGCGTGCCTTGATAGCCGCGATACGCGCCGAGTCGACGCGGCTCATCTGGCCGGCGCCGATTCCGGCAGTGGCGCCATCCTTCACATAGACCACGGCGTTCGATTTCACGTGTTTGCCGATGGTGAAGGCAAGCAGCATGTCGATGATCTCCTGCTCGGTCGGCTGGCGCTTGGTGACGATCTTCAGTTCGGCGCGCGTGATGCGGCCATTGTCGCGGGTCTGCACCAGAAATCCACCCGAGACGGAGCGGAACGTGAGACCTGACGAGTTCGGATCTGGCAGGCCGCCCGCGGCGAGCAGGCGAAGGTTCTTCTTGGCGGCCAGGATTTTTCGCGCGTCGGCGTCGGCATCGGGCGCGATGATCACTTCGGTGAAGAGCTTGACGATTTCCTCCGCCGTCGCGCCGTCCAAGGTGCGGTTGAAGGCGAGCACGCCGCCGTAAGCGCTGACCGGATCGCAGGCGAGCGCCTTTGTGTAGGCCTCTTTCAGACTTGCGCCGAGCGCCACGCCGCAGGGATTGGCGTGCTTGATGATGGCGCAGGCCGCCGAAGCGGGCGGTGCGAACTCCGCCACCAGCTCATACGCCGCGTCGGTGTCGTTGATGTTGTTGTAGGAAAGCTCCTTGCCCTGGAGCTGTTGCGCCGACGCAACGCCGAAGCGCTTCTCGCCTGTCACATAGAACGACGCTTCCTGATGCGGATTCTCGCCATAGCGCAGCGGCTGGCGCAAAGTTCCGGCGAAGGCGCGGCGCCGCGGCGGTTCCTTGACTCCGTCTTTCGCCAGCTCACCGGCGAACCAGTTGGCGACCGCAGCGTCATAGGCCGCGGTGCGCGCGAACGCCGTCTGCGCCAGCTTGCGCCGCAAGTTGGCTGACGTCGCGCCCTTGTTGGCGTCCATCTCGGCCAGTACGGCCGCATAGTCCTGCGTATCGACGACAACGGTGACCCACTCATGGTTCTTGGCGGCCGCGCGCGTCATGGCCGGACCGCCGATGTCGATCTGCTCGATCGTCTCCTCGAAGCTGGCGCCCTTGGCGACCGTCGCTTCAAACGGATAGAGATTGGAGACCAGCAGATCGATGCCTTCGATGCTGTGCGTCTTCATGGCTTCGGCGTGATCGGGTTTGTCGCGCAGGGCGAGCAGGCCGCCATGCACCATCGGGTGCAAGGTCTTGACGCGCCCGTCCATCATCTCGGGGAAGTGGGTGATCTGCGAAATGTCGGTGACCTGGAGACCGGCATCGCGCAGCGCCTTGGCGGTGCCGCCTGTCGAGATCAGAAAAACGCCATGCCGGGCGAGACCCCTGGCAAAGTCGACGAGGCCGGACTTGTCGGAAACGGAGAGCAACGCGCGGCGGATGGGGCGGAGCGTCATGGCGCGACTCGGAGCTTGGCGGGGTTACGCTGGGTCTTACTTCCGCCAATACCAAAAGAGAAGTGCCAGAACGACGCTCCCCGCCAGCGAATAGAGCAAGGGGATGTGGATATGCAGGTTTCCCCGGTTATACGTGATGTCCCATGGCATCGGGTCGAGATCCATAAGGGTCAGGACCTGGCTGAGCACCAGTGCTCCAAGGATGATGATTGCCGCATACACTAAGATCGATGGAACGCGCATTTCCTGGCTCCCCGGCCCGTGACTCGCAGTCCGCCGAGGATCGTTCAATTCGGCGTTCTGGTCCAGTTGCGGAAGATGGGACCGGACCAAGCCACTTTCTGTGACAGCGGCGGCGCCTGCCATCCATCCTTCGACAGGCTCAGGATGAGGTCTCAGGGGTAGCCCTCGCCCTGAGTCTGTCGAAGGGCGAGGGTCGCTGTGGTTCAGCGCATTGCAGATCTTGCTGCTCAAAGAGCCATGGCGCGGACACCGAGCTTGGCGAACAATTTATGGTCGTGGCTCTCCATCGGGTTCGGTGTCGTCAGCAGCTTGGTGCCGACGAAGATCGAATTGGCGCCGGCGAGAAAACACAGCGCCTGTGTTTCATCGCTCATATTGGTGCGTCCGGCGGCAAGGCGGACGACGGACCTCGGCATGGCAATGCGGGCCACCGCGATGGTGCGCACGAAATCGATCGGATCGATCGGATCGCTGTCGCCAAGGCGCGTGCCCTTGATCTTCATGAGCGCGTTGATCGGCACGCTCTGGGGATGTTCCGGCAAGGTCGCGAGAGCGTGGATCATGCCGATGCGATCGCTATCTGCCTCGCCCATGCCGACGATGCCGCCGCAACACACATTGATTCCCGCCTCGCGGACGTGCGCCAGAGTGTCAAGCCGGTCCTGGTAGGTTCGTGTGGTGATGATTTCCTTGTAGTACTCCGGCGAGGTGTCGATGTTGTGGTTGTAGTAGTCCAGGCCGGCGCTTTTCAGCCGCTCGGCTTGCGCGCCGGTGAGCATGCCCAAGGTGACGCAGGTTTCCATGCCCAGCGCCTTGACGCCTTCGACCATCTCGCAGACCACTTCCAGGTCCTTGTCCTTGGGCGAGCGCCACGCCGCGCCCATGCAGTAGCGCGTTGCACCTCCGCCCTTTGCGGCTTTCGCGTCGGCCAATACCGCTTCGACGTCCATCAGCTTGGAGGCTTTCAGGCCAGTCTCATGCGAAGCGCTTTGCGAGCAATAGCCGCAATCCTCCGGACAGCCGCCTGTCTTGATCGAGAGCAACGTCGAGATTTGCACCTCGTTGGCGGAGAAGTTCTGGCGATGCACCGTCTGGGCGCGGAAGATCAGGTCGGCGAAGGGCAGGGTGAAGAGGCGGGCGATCTCCTCGCGCGTCCAGTCATGACGTATCACGCCGTCGCGGAATTCTGGGGCGGGAGCGTTCATCGGACACCTTTGGCTGTTTGAAGACTGTCCATGCGCATATCGCGGCTACCGCCGGCAAGCAAGACGAACGCGCAATCAACTTCGATTTACGTCGCCCGCGCGCTCGGCCGAGCCGAGACACGTGCATGCCAGGCGCGCAGATTCTGCGCTTCTTCCGGGATGTCCTGATGGATGAATTTTGCGAAATCCAGTCCGCAGAGCAGCACGATATCGGCCATCGTGAACTGTTTGCCGGCCAGGAACTCGCGCCCGTCGCCGAGCTCGCGATCGATCCACTTCATGGCACCGGCCAGGATCTTCTTGCTGTGCTCGCCATAGTCCTTGAACTGGTTTGGATTGACGACCGCAGTGCGCGGATCGGCATTGATCCAGACTTGGCCCATCGGGTTCCACAGCCGGAACTCGGCGCGCCGTATCCACATCTCCACCATCGCCGCATCGAACGGGTCGCGCCCGAACATGGGCGGCGCGGGATGCAGCGCCTCGAAGTAGCGGCAGATCGCGATCGATTCCGAAATGAACTTGCCGTCATCCGTCTCCAGCACCGGCACCTGGCCGAGCGAGTTTTTCTGCATGAAGTCCGGCGCCTTGTGCTGGCGTTCGGCCATCCTGGTGTGCACGCGGTCCACGCTCAGGCCCTTTTCGGCGAGGTAGATATGGACCTTGCGCGGGTTGGGGGCAGGATAGTTCTCGGTGTAGAGCTTCACGGAATTTCCTCATCGGTTCGGCTGCCGCAATGCTAGACGCGGACGGACCAAAAGGCTAACAGACGGACGTGCCCGAGTGGTGGAACTGGTAGACGCGCTGGACTCAAAATCCAGTACCGCAAGGTGTGTCGGTTCGATTCCGACCTCGGGCACCAGTCTTATTTTTCTGTCACCGACACGAAGCTGTGATCGGCCGCCTTGTGGATCACCAGATCGGCGGCGGCGCGATCGCTAACGATGTGATCGCGCAAGTTGGGCAGGTTGATGCCTTGCCATACGCGCGCGGCGAAGGCGCGGCGTTCCTGCGGCGTCATGGTGCGGAAGGCATGGTAGAACGAGTTGGAGTCGTTTACGCCGGCTTCCATCAGCGGCACGAGGCGGTCGCTGAACCAGCGTTCGATTACGCTCTCCTCCGCATCGAGGTAGATCAACGTATCGATCAGGCGCGGCTGTCCCGCGCCCTCGATCTGTGCCAGATGCAGCCCGTCGAGAATGACGATGGCCGGCCGTTCCATGTCCTGGACGTTTTCGGTATCGACGTCGTAGGTCACATGCGAGTAGAGCGGCAGCGAAACCCGCATTCCCCGCTTGATCGCGGCAATCGCCTGGCGCAGCGCCGGAACGTCATAGGACTCCGGAAAGCCCTTGCGCATGGTGATATTGCGCTCCGCCAGGACGCGGTTGGCAAAGAGAAAGCCGTCGGTGGCGATGCTCTCGACGTGCGGCTGTTCGGGCCAGCCCTCGATCTCCCGGTGCAGGTGATGGGCGAAGGTGCTCTTGCCCACCGCCACGCTGCCGCCGACACCGATGACATGCGGCTTGTTCGCTGCCCGGCTTGGCGCAGAGCGTGTCCGCAGCCAATCGCTCAGCGGAAAGTCCATCTCGAACTGCATGGAGAAAAGTCTTTCTCGCGGCGGCGGCACGCGTGAATATTGCACAAACGAGGGCGTAGAGGCGATTCTGCCTCGCAGCGGGGGTGGGATGACTTCCACGAGTGGGATTGCGACGATCGCCGCGCGCCTGGAGCGACTGCCGCCGGGGCGCGCCATGTGGACCCGCGTGATCCTGTTGTCGCTGGGCGGGTTCTTCGAATT
>JANYBR010000297.1 GCA_025360685.1 Pseudomonadota bacterium | reverse complement strand
GCCAAGTGATGCACTCGCAACTTGCGGGCTATGCCTCGCCGTTCAATCGCGCCTTGGGGATCAATGCGCCCGGCATGATGATGAATCCCAAATTGCCGTTCGGACTAGCCAATTTAAACGGTTTGATCGAGATCCGAGCTCAAACGATCGCGTTCTCGAACGATTTTCTGTTCATGTTTTATCTGGGAATTCCAGCGCTCGGCATCATCTGGCTGATGAAGCGGCCCAATTTCGCAGCGCAGGCGGTCAAGCCGGTCGAGGTGATGGAATGAGCCGGGTGGCGTTTCTGGGACTTGGCGTAATGGGTTATCCGATCGCGGGCCATCTCAAGCGGGCGGGTCACGATTTGACCGTGTTCAATCGTACCCGTTCCAAGGCCGAAGCCTGGGTCAAGCAATATGGCGGCGAGTCCGCGCCGACTCCGGCCGAGGCCGCCGCGAATTCCGACGTGGTTCTTAGTTGCGTCGGCAGGGACGACGACGTTCGAGAAGTTGCAGTTGGCCGTCATGGCGCTTTCATCACGATGAAGCGCGATGCGGTGTTCATCGATCATACGACGGCCTCAGCGGGCCTGGCACGCGAGTTGGCCGAAGGTGCGCACCAGCGCGGTCTGCATTTCGTCGACGCGCCGGTTTCCGGTGGCGAGCAGGGTGCCAAGAACGGCCAGTTGACCATCATGTGCGGCGGCACTCCTGCAGCGTACGCCAAGGCTGCGCCGGTAATGACGGCCTATGCACGACAGTGTCGATTGATGGGCGAGGCGGGAGCGGGTCAGCTGACCAAGATGGTGAATCAGATCTGCATCGCGGGTCTCGTGCAGGCTCTCGCCGAGGGATTGAGTTTCGCGCGTGCTGCCGGTCTCGACCCGCTCGCGGTGGTGGAGGTGATCTCGAAGGGCGCGGCACAATCCTGGCAAATGGAGAATCGCCACAAAACGATGCTGGCCGGACAATTCGACCATGGTTTTGCCGTCGAATGGATGCGCAAGGATCTGGCGATTTGTCTCTCCGAAGCGCGACGGAACGGAACCTCTCTGCCCGTTACATCCCTGGTCGACCAATTCTACGCGGACGTCGAAAAAATGGGTGGTGCGCGCTGGGACACTTCCAGCCTCTTTGCGCGCCAGACTGCCTTGGGAAAGGGCAAGTGATGGATCGTTCGGATTCCACGGCGGCGCCGGCTCGGGGCCGTTCCTATCATCATGGCGACTTGCGCAATGCGTTGCTCGACGCGGCGCGTACTATTCTGGAAGAAGAATCGCTTGCCGAGCTAAGCCTGCGGGCCGTGGCGCGCAAGGCTGGTGTCAGCCACGCCGCGCCGTATCGTCATTTCCCAAATCATGAGGCGCTTCTGGTCGAGCTCGCAATCGAGGGCTTTGTCGAATTGCGCAACGAGATTGCGGCTGCAGTGGCCACACCCGACGCCGAGGCTGACCGTATCGCCAAGATCGGCGCCGCCTATATGCGGTTCGTGGCGCGCCGTCCGGCGCTTGCGAGTTTGATGTTTGGTCCCCAGCTGCCTAACCGCGACTCCTTTCCGGAACTCGGTACTGCGGCCGATGCGGTCGGCAATGAGATCGGAACGGCGTTGCATGATTCCGCGTTGGGACTGGCCGTGTGGGCCGCGGTACACGGTCTTGCCATGCTGATCCTGCGCAATGTCGTCGATCTGGGGCAGCGCAAATCTGGCTTGAACGTACTTCCGTCGCGCGCGGAGATCATTCTACGCAGCCTGTTCTCGACGCGACGCGATCAATAGGCCAATGACTCAACTCTTGCGCAGAAGCTTTGCCGCGTCGCGCGCGAAATAGGTGAGAATGCCACTGGCGCCGGCGCGCTTGAAACCTATCAGGCTCTCCAGGATGACGCGGTCGCGCTCCAGCCAGCCGCGCTCGATCGCCGCGGTCAGCATCGAATATTCGCCCGACACCTGATAGGCGAAAGTCGGCACACCGAAATTCTTGCGCACGCGCCAGACGAGGTCGAGATACGGCATGCCCGGCTTGACCATCACCATGTCGGCGCCTTCGGCAATGTCGAGCGCAACCTCGCGCAGTGCTTCGTCGCCGTTGGCCGGGTCCAACTGGTATGTACGCTTGTCGCCTTTGAGGGTTTTGGATGAGCCGATCGCCTCGCGGAACGGCCCGCAGAACGCCGAAGCGTATTTGGCGGCATATGCCATGATCAGCGTGTTCTTGTGACCGTTCGCTTCAAGCGCAGTGCGAATGGCGCCAACCCGTCCGTCCATCATGTCGGATGGAGCAATGATATCGCACCCGGCCTCAGCCTGGATCAGAGCCTGTTGGACAAGAACTTCTAGTGTCTCGTCATTGACCACATAATCGTCGACCAGAAGTCCGTCGTGACCGTGACTGGTGTAGGGGTCGAGGGCGACGTCGCACATGACGCCGATCTGGGGCAGGGCTTTTTTGATCGCCCGGACAGCGCGGCAGACAAGATTGCCGGGGTTGGTGGCTTCGCTGCCATCGTCGTCGCGCATTGCGGGATCGGTATAGGGAAACAGAGCCACCACGGGAATGCCGAGCTTGTCTGCTTCCTCGGCCGCGCCCACAGCGAGGTCGATGGAAAGCCGGTCGACGCCAGGCATTGATGGGACGGGTTCGCGTTTCCCGTCGCCGTCGATGAGGAACAACGGCCAGATGAAATCGGACGGAGACAGAGTCGATTCCGCAACCAGGCGGCGCGACCAATCATGACGGCGCAAGCGGCGCAGTCGGGTAGCCGGAAACTTGCTCATCCCTGTCTCTTGCCAAGTCCCGGCGCAGGATTCAAGCAGCATCGGCCGTTGCGGCTTTGCGCTGCGCGCAAACCGGGCTAATTCTGGCGGCGGGCGTCCCGCTAAGCGCCAGCACGGTAAGAAATTGATAGGCAGTCATGGATTTTGAACTGAACGACGATCAGCGCGCCATACAGGACGTGGCGCGCCGCTTTGCAAAGGAGCGCCTGGCACCTTTCGCAGCACAGTGGGATGAAAAGGAGATCTTCCCGGTCGAGACTCTGCGCGCGGCGGCGGCGCTCGGCTTCGCCGGCATCTATGTGAAGGGCGATGTCGGCGGATCGGAAATGTCGCGGCTGGACGCTGCCATCATCATGGAAGAGTTGTCAGCCGGCTGCACGTCGACGGCGGCGTTCATTTCCATTCACAATATGGCGTCGTGGATGATCGATCGCTACGGCAGCCAGGAACAGCGAACACGCTTCCTGCCGAAACTCACCACAATGGAAAAAATCGCGAGCTATTGTCTGACCGAACCCGGGTCCGGTTCAGACGCGGCCAGCCTGAAGACGCGCGCCGTGCTGGATAAAGGCGACTATGTCCTGAACGGCGCCAAAGCGTTCATTTCCGGAGCGGGCGTTTCAGACATCTATGTCTGCATGGTGCGTACCGGTGACGATGGACCGAAAGGCATCTCATGTCTCGTAGTCGAGAACGGCGTGGCGGGTCTGTCGTTCGGGAAGAAGGAACGAAAGATGGGTTGGAACAGCCAGCCCACTGCCCAAGTGATCTTCGACAATTGCCGCGTGCCGGTGGCGAACCGCATCGGAAATGAGGGCGAAGGCTTTCGGATTGCAATGAGCGGGCTTGACGGCGGGCGCATCAATATCGGCGCGTGCTCGGTCGGCACCGCCCGCGCGGCGCTTGACGAAGCCCTTGCGTATGCGAAAGAGCGCAAGCAGTTCGGCACGGCGATTGCCGACTTTCAGGCCTCGCAGTTCAAATTGGCCGATATGGCGACCGAGCTCGAAGCATCGCGCCTCATGATCCGCAGTGCTGCGGCGGCGCTCGACCGCCGGGATCCTCGCGCCACGATGTTGTGTGCCATGGCGAAACGGTTTGCCACCGACGCAGGTTTTGAGATTGCCAATGACGCACTGCAACTCCACGGCGGCTATGGTTACCTGAAGGACTTTCCGGCCGAACGGCACGTGCGCGACCTCCGCGTGCATCAAATTCTGGAGGGAACCAACGAAATCATGCGTGTAATCGTGGCGCGCGAGCTTTCCCGGCAATGATGAGCTGTGACGCAGAGGGAATTTTACTCTGTTTTAATGAATCGTCCCTAGTCTGCCATCCATAACAACAGGTGGGCCCCGCAAAAGCGGAGGGAAGAATATGACAGCATTTGCGAAACCGCAGACTGCGGCGCTTGAAGGCGTGCATGAAGGCGTGCGCGTGGAAGCGAAATACTACCTTGAGACGCTCAACCTGGTCGAGCGCCTGCACCGCCAATTGCTCGATGTGATCAAGGACGAGTTGGACCGGCGCGACGAACGCGAGATCAACAGCGTCCAGGCTCTGCTTCTGTTCAACGTGGGTGATCAGGAACTGACAGCCGGCGAGCTGCGCACGCGAGGGCACTATTTGGGCTCGAACGTGTCGTACAATCTCAAGAAGCTCGTCGAAGCGGGCTACATCCATCATGAGCGCTCGGAAGCCGACCGCCGGTCGGTTCTGGTCCGGCTGACAAAGAAAGGCGAAATCGTGCGCGACATGCTGCGCGAGCTTTTCATGCGCCACTTGGGATCGCTCGGAGCGGTCGGCAACGTCTCGTCCGAGGACCTCGACGCCATCAACGTCACGCTCAAACGCATGGAACGGTTCTGGATCGATCAGGTTCGTTTCCGCCTCTAGGACAGCGGCGACTCATGTACCAATGGCGGCGGCGCCCCAATGGAGGTTCCGCTGCCTTCGTTTGTATCGAACCAGCTTCATCACCACAGCCGCTTCTATCTGGCGCTGATGATCGGCATTGTTGCGCTCGTCGTGTCGCGCCATTTGTCGTCGCCGTTGCCAGAGGCAATCGGCGGAGATGCATTCTTCGCATCATTCCTGATCATGAGTTGGTGGCTCGTGTTGCGTCTGACCGCCGGTGATTTGAGGCGGCGCGCCGATATCGAGGATGAGGGTGGCATTCTGGTCACCGTGATAACGGTAGGAGCGATCGGCTACGCGTCGTTCGCTGTGTTCGCAACTCTGCATGGTAAGAGCCTGGACAGCCCGCTGACGCTTGCACTTGCGCTCGCAGGAGCGCCTCTCGGCTGGTTCATGCTGCACACGGTGTCCGCACTTCGCTATGCTCACCTCTATTACAACCACGACGAGGAGGAAGGTTACATTCCGCCGCTGAAGTTTCCCGAGTGCCTGGAGCCTGGGCCGTGGGATTTCATCTATTTCGCGCTGGTCGTCGGCATGACTGCGCAGGTCTCCGATACGCTCGTCCAAACGAGCGAAATGCGCCAGACGGTGATCTCGCACTCCGTCGTGTCGTTTTTCTTTAACACGGTCCTCATTGCCATGGCCGTCAACGCCGCGGTGACGATCGCATCCTAGGTGACGCGAGGATGACTTGGATCAATGTGCCGGAGGGTCGGATCCGTTGCTATGTGAGCGCTTGGGAACGCCGTCCGCGCGACCGCGGCTGCCCTGCTACCGCCAGGGCGATTACCTAGTCGTTCAGATGCCAAAATCAGGGCCGTCATGTGACAAATGGCTTAGCCAAGGGGGTGGGTGTTGGAGTATGTTCTGGGCCGGTTGGAAGCCACGTGTAACGGATTAAAACCCCGTCACAAGAGATTGAATTCATGTCGTTTCCGTATTTGAACCGTTTCCGGGACGCGCTGACTGGACTGAAGCGCGAGGGCCGATACCGCATATTCGCGGACATCGTTCGCCAGCGCGGGGGCTACCCCAGGGCGGACTTTTACTCGGACGCGAACAAGCGCCCGATCACGGTGTGGTGCAGCAACGACTATCTCTGCATGGGCCAACATCCCGTGGTGCTTGCCGCCATGCACGAGGCGATCGACGCGACCGGCGCGGGAGCGGGCGGCACGCGCAATATCTCCGGTACGACGCACTACCATGTCGAGTTGGAGCGCGAACTTGCCGAGTTGCACGGCAAACCGGCCGCGCTGCTCTTCACGTCCGGCTATATCTCGAACGACGCCACGCTCGCGACGTTGGGAAAATTGCTGCCTGGCCTGATAGTCTATTCTGAC
>JANYBR010000284.1 GCA_025360685.1 Pseudomonadota bacterium | reverse complement strand
TGGTCTCGCGCGGCATGATGCAGCTGGAAAAAATGACGAAGACGATCGAGGGGTTTGCTCTTCAATCGGGCTCGCCAAGCATCGTACTGCCACAGCCGGCAAACGCCGAACCTCTGCTCGCAGTTTTGCCTTTCGACAACTTATCGAACGATCCCGAAATGCAGTTCTTTTCGGACGGCGTGAGCGAAGAAATCATGCAGCGGCTCATGCGAGGCGCGAAGCTGAGGGTGGTTGGGCGAACGTCGAGTTTTCAGTTTCGCGGCGACCGCAAGCAAGATGCGGCGCGCGCATTGAATTGCACTCACATCCTTGACGGCTCAGTGCGTCGCGCCGCGACAAACGTCAGAGTCTCAGCACACCTTGTCGAAACGGGTTCGCATACGACCCTCTGGGCGGACCGATTCGACAGTGGCCTCGGGGACATTTTCGCCGTTCAAGACGAAATTTCTGAAAACATCGCAAGCGCGTTGCAGCGAACCTTCTCGCGCGTATCAAGCAAGGCGATCGATCCCGCGGCGTATGATCTATTCCTCCGCGGCATTCAGACCGCTTTTGTATCGGAAAGCCTGCAGCCCGGCATCACGAGGCTTGAAGAAGTGACGCACCGCGCGCCGCAATTTGCTGAAGCATGGGGAAAACTCGCCGAGCTGCGGGCACATTTTCGCTTTCTCCAACCTTATTCTGAGCGCGAAAGGCTTGCCGCTATGGTATCGGCCGATGCGCGCGAGGCGCTCACGCTTGACCCCCACAACCCGGCAGCGCGCCTGGCCCTGCTCTTGCTGCTACCACCTTGGGGCCGGTTTATCGAAGCCGAAGCGATCGTCGATCCGCTGATTCAGGATGCGCACACAGACGGCTACACATTTCAGTTTTCCGCAAACCACTACATGTCGGTCGGACGCATGCGCGATGCGGTCGTTATAGCGCGACGCGGCTACGAGTTGGACATGCTCAATCCCCTGGCGTCGCACCTGCTGGGATTCTGTCTTTGGTACGCCGGTCAAAATACCGAAGCGAGAAGGCGAACGGAGAGTGCGCTTGCGCGCTTGCCGGACAATCATTTCTCGGCGATCAATCTAATTCTCATGGCAGCGGAGGCAAACGACTGGGCTGTCGTTGATGGCCTGATGTCGCCGGCTAGGCTGGCCCAATACCCGTTACGCCAGTTCGAGCGTTCAGCGATCCAATATGTGGCCATGGCTCGTGATGCGTCGCCGAAATCGCGCGGTCGTGCGCTGGACGCCATGCGCAGGGACTTTGAAAAAACGGGTTATGTGGACCTCGCGGCTCTTGCCATCGCCTCTCACTTTGGCGGAGCCGACGAGGCCCACGAAATCGCTGCAGCCGCAAAGTTCAGGCCCGCGGGGGATGGCCGTGACCAGATGGGGTTCGACGCCTACCGGACTTCATTCCTTTTTCACGCCTATTGGCCGGAGTTTCGGCGTGATCGACGCTTTGCAAAAATTTGCGCGAGACTGGGTTTGGTTGACTATTGGCAGACCACGCAGCATTGGCCCGATTGCGTAGCGGAGCTTGCACCGTTTTACGATTTCCGAGCTGAGTGCGCAAAGACCAATTAGTTTGTTGAACGCAACCTTGCCGGTTCGACGATCAGATCGCGGTACCGTTTCAGTCTTCGGTTTCCTGACAGTGACTCTTCATTTGGTCCGGAAACTCGACATTTAAATTCCGGATTTGGCGAGTAAGGGTGAATCAGACATGGCAGATTATGACGTCGTCGTCATTGGTTCCGGCTTCGGCGGTGCGGTTGCTGCCTGCCGACTGGCCGAGAATGGCGCAAAAGTCCTCGTGCTGGAACGTGGCCGCCGTTGGTCACCCGAGAATTTTCCGCGCCAGATAGCCGATCCGTGGCTTTTTAGTCATCGCTGGCCGCACAGACTCAATGGCTGGCTCGATCTGCGTGTGTACTCGCAGATGATCGTTCTGTTGGGCGCGGCAGTCGGTGGGGGCTCACTCAGCTACGCAGGTGTCCTGGTCGCGGCGGATCGGGAGCGCTTCGACGCAGGTTGGCCGTCGGAGATCACGGCCGACACACTGGCGCCATTTTATGAAGTCGCGCGCCGGATGCTCCACGCAGCGACAGTACCCGACGGACAAGAAACGCACCGCGCCCGAATTATGAACCGCGCCGCGAAGGCACTTGGC
>JANYBR010000259.1 GCA_025360685.1 Pseudomonadota bacterium | reverse complement strand
CGCGCTTGTCTTGAGCAAGGGCGACATCATCAACGCAAACGACCTCCCGGAAGAAGTTCGTAGGGTATCTGCGCTCATGCCGGCGGTAATGATGAATCCGGGTGGTTCGGCAATCGCGTCAAATGCAACTGCGAAAGTTGCGCCAGTGTCCTCCACTACTCCTCCGTCTCCTCCGCCTCCTCCGTCGGCGATCCCAACTGCTCTTCGTGATTCGGTGATGGAGACTGAAGCAGAATTGATTCGATCGACGCTGAAAAAAAATCACTGGCGCGTGTCGAAGTCCGCCAAAGACCTGCAAATCAGCCGTTCAACGCTTTACCAGCGCATAAAAACGTACGGAATCGAACCAGAATAGTTACTCACGCCAATTATCGTTTCAGTGCGGAACAAATTATGTAATTGTTTAGCGCCCTGAATTGAAAAGGATCTCATTTTTCGGCTTGGGTATTCCGATATCCATTACATGGCCGAGAAAGAACAAGCGCAATCGACGGATGCCAAAGAAATCTTCCTGGCGGAGATCGACAGACTCCGCAAGGAAAACGAAGCTCTTCTGGCTGAATTGGAGAAAAAGAACAGTCAGGTCGAAAAGCTTCACAAGGAATTGAAGAAAAAGGATGCCGTCATCGAGGAACTGCAACGGAGCGTTAAACGGCAAACCGCTCCATTCTCCAAAGGACCGCCGAAGGCCCATCCCAAAAGGCCGGGGCGCAAGCGCGGGGCTGCTTATGGACGCAAGGGCCATCGTCCACCTCCCAGCAAGATCGATGAAACTTACGCTGTTCCTCTTCCTTCGGCCTGCCCCGGCTGTGGGGGCACCCGCCTGGTGCAGGAGCGCACCCTTCCACAGTACCAAACCGAGATTCCTCGAAAACCTATCGCGCGCCAATTCAATGTTGCCTGTGGCCACTGCGCTGATTGTGGCTGCGCCGTCCATGGGCGCCATCCCCTTCAAACTTCCAACGCACTCGGCTCCGCCGCCAGTCAACTCGGTCCAAATGCGCAGGCTCTGGCCGTTCACCTCAACAAGAATGCCGGCCTTTCCCATGGCAAGATCACGCACTTGTTTGAGACGGTCTTCGGCATCGCTCTGTCCAGAGGAGGTTCGGCGCAAATCATGTTGCGCGCCGCTGACCGCTGTACCTCCGCCTATTGCAATATCATGGTGTGGGTTCGTCAGAGTGCTTGGGTCGTGGCCGATGAAACAGGCTGGAAAGTTGGCGGCCTGCTGCACTGGCTGCACGTCTTCGTCACACCTTGGGCAACGCTGTACGTCATCCGCGACAGCCGCGGTCACGATGTCGCGGAAGATGCCTTGGGCTCCGACTACGCGGGACATATGGTCCATGATGGTTGGCAGCCCTACGATCGTTTCATCCACGCATCGCATACTCAGTGCAACGCCCATCTGCTCCGCCGCTGTAAGCATCTCATCGAGCAAGCTCGCGGCAGAGCCGTCGCATTCCCGCGCCAGGTCAAAGCGCTCCTGCTCAAAGGTCTGGCGCTCCGGGACGCCCGCGATGCGGGAATCTACTCGCAGCGGACTGCGGAAAGAAAAGTCGTCGTGCTGGAAGATCGGCTCCTGGACCTTTGCACGCTCAAAACGCATCCCGGCAACAGGCGCCTGTCCAACTTTGCCCAGCGACATATCCCCGATATCTTCAACTACATCTGGCATCCAGGCACGGACGCGACGAATTACCGGGGCGAGCAGGCCATTCGTCCGGCCGTCGTCAATCGCAAAGTTTGGGGCGGTAGCCGTACCGAAAATGGTGCTCATGCCGAAGGCATCCTCAAATCCACGCTGCGCACAGCCGCGCAACTGGGCTACGACACCATCCATTTCCTTGCCGAAACCCTCAGCGCTCCGCTGGGCTGCGAACCTCAATTGGTTCCAAAGGGCAACTGATCGTCACATCCGCATATTAGACCAGTCCGATTTTGGCGAATCGCGCGCTAAACAATTACTCCTTTATCAAGTCTCCGAGAGGGCGTTTATCTAGATCGCCCGCGCGGTAAATGACTCGCTTTTTGTCTTTGTCGTCCAGTTCGATTGAACTGGAATGCTTCGAATTGACGTACGCCTTGAACATCTCGG
>JANYBR010000238.1 GCA_025360685.1 Pseudomonadota bacterium | reverse complement strand
CCGATTTCGACGCAGTATTCGGTACCACAAATTGCGGCCGATAGCAGTTTCGGCACGCATCCCGTTTCTGCTTGAACAATCGTCGCCCTCCGCCCTGTCTGCGACTTTAACCACTTAACGTATCAGCTCCGCTCTCATCATCGCCCGACCAGCTCGCCGAGACTGGGCCGAGACGAAGCCGAAACCGCTTGCGCGTTGGCATGATGAGTTCACAATGCGCCAAAGTATCGGGGAGAGGGTGATGGCTCGGTTGTTCGATCTCGTCATTCGCAATGGCACGGTGGTGGACGGCACGGGCGGTGCCTCCTTCGAAGCCGATGTCGCCATTGCCGGCAAGCGTATCGCCGCCATCGGCAAGGTTCTGGATTCCGGTACAGAGGAGATTGACGCGAAGGGCAGACTTGTCACGCCGGGCTTCGTCGACATTCATACGCACTATGATGGCCAAGCGATATGGTCGCAGCGTTTGTCGCCGTCGTCGTCGCATGGAGTGACGACAGTAGTTGGGGGTAATTGCGGAGTCGGCTTCGCGCCGTGCCGTCCCGAACATCGCGAAATGCTGGTCAGCGTAATGCAAGGTGTCGAGGATATTCCGGAAGTTGTTATGTCCGCCGGACTGACCTGGGAGTGGGAGTCGTACCCGCAGTATTTGGATGCGGTCGAGAAACGACATCACGACATTGACTTCGCGTCTCAAATTCCACAGTCCGCGGTTCGGGTCTACGTTATGGGCCAGCGTGGCGCGGATCGTGAGCCTGCGACCGTAGACGATCTCACGAAGATGCAGGTGGTGGTGCGTGACGCGATCTGCGCCGGCGCTCTGGGATTCGCGACGTCGCGCCTCATCATTCACAAAACTGGCCGAGGCGATGCGATTCCAACATATGAGGCTGCGGAGACTGAGCTGGAAGCGATGGCGCTCGCGCTAAGGGATTGTGGACGTGGCGTCTTGCAGGCGGTGTTTGGAGTGCCCGGCCGTTCGTTTGAGGACGAGATCGATCTGCTGTCGCGACTCACCAAACTATCCGGCCGCCCAGCCAGCTTCTCCATGGCCCAGGATCCCGCCAAACCCGATGCCTGGCGCAATGTGATGCGACATCTGGCGGAAGCGAACGTCGGCGGACCCGCGATACGTGCACAGGTCTATCCACGACCGGTCGGCATGGTGTTGGGATTTGACCTCTCGGTAAATCCATTCTGTCTTTGTCCCACGTATCAGTCCTTAGCCAAACTTTCGTTTGATCAAAGGATTGCCGAGTTGCGCAAAGCGGACATTCGCGCCCGCCTTCTGACGGAACAACCAATCGATCCATTGGTACCGCTTTCCAGGTTCGGTCGTGCTTTTGAGCGCATGTACCCCTTCGGAGATCCACCGGACTACGAGCCGCCCGAAGAGCTCTCTGTCGCAGCTCAAGCTAAAGCACGTGGTATCGAGCCGGCCGAACTCGCGTACGACTTACTCTTGGAGAATGGTGGCCGATCGATGCTGTATGTGACACTGGCCAACTACGCGAACGGCACGCTTGATCCGGTTTTTTCGATGATGACCGATCCAAATTGCGTGCTTGGTCTCGGAGATGGCGGCGCGCACTACGGAATGATCTGTGATTCAAGCTATCCGACTTACGTTCTGTCTCACTGGACCAGGGATAGAAAAGGCAAGCGTCTGTCTGTCGAGCGGGCGATCAAAGCCCTTGCCGCTGATCCGGCATCTGCAGTCGGCCTCAACGATCGCGGTATTTTGTCGGTAGGCGGCAAGGCCGACATAAATGTGATCGACTATAGCGCGGTAGCACTGCCGCGCCCGACCGTCCGGTACGATCTTCCTGCCGGGGGGCGTCGACTTGACCAGGCCGCGTCGGGCTACGATGCGACGATTGTGAGCGGAGCTGTCATTTCGCGAAATGGTACACCAACAGGTGCACTGCCTGGCCGCCTGGTCCGAGGTCAGCAAGCAACACCCGGTCAGTAACCCCGATCAACGAACGGCAAAGAGGAGATCGCATGTTCGACGGCCTCAAACCCATCGACACTGACACCCACCTTACCGAGCCGCCTGACGTCTGGACGGCTCGCGTGTCAAAAAAATGGGGCGACCGCGTTCCGCACATTCGCCGGCACAATGGCCAAGACTGCTGGTTCGTTGGCGAACAGATGATCCACGCACCAGGCTGGGTTTCAATGGCGGGGTTTAATGGCTCGTTCCCCGATCATCCCAAAGGTTACGACGACATCCCCGCAAGCACTTTTGATTCGCGCAAGCGCCTGGAACTCATGGATAGTGAGGGAATCTACGCCGAGGTTCTTTATCCAAACGTCGGTGGGTTCGGCTCTGGTGGCTTCCTGAAATTGAAGGAGCCGGATCTGATGCTGGAATGCGTTCGCGCCTACAA
This sequence comes from Pseudomonadota bacterium, assembly GCA_025360685.1. Lineage (GTDB taxonomy): Bacteria > Pseudomonadota > Alphaproteobacteria > Micropepsales > Micropepsaceae > Rhizomicrobium. The sequence continues at coordinate 6,087 of JANYBR010000238.1, read as the reverse complement.
TGATTTTCTTGCGGAATGGTGTGCCGCCGACCGCAATCGGCTTCTGGGCGGAGCTGCGGTTCCGTTCTGGGATGTCAATGCGTGCGTCAAAGAGATCTATCGGGCTGCGAGCCTCGGCCACAAGACCATACTTGCGTGTACCGCGCCGCAGGACTTCGGGCAGCCGCGCCTTGCTCACCCTCACTGGAATCCGGTCTGGGCCGCGATCGAGGAAACCGGTCTACCCGTGAGCTTTCACATCGGCGGTGGCGCTCTCGGGGGAAGTTTTACAGACGATCCCTCCTCAATGGGCGTTCGGGCCAACATCGCCGCTGCTTCAACATTGCTGTTTATGGGCAACATTGCCTGTCTTGCTGAGATTCTTTTCGGTGGCATCTGCCATCGTTTCCCGAAGTTGAAACTTTTCACGGTCGAAAGTGGCGCCGGTTGGTTGCCCTCGTTTCTGGAGACGTGCGACTGGCAATTCACCAACGGCAGCGTTCGCAAGGAGCATCCCGATTACCTTTTGCCGAGCGAATATTTTCGCCGTCAGATTCACGCAAGCTTCTGGTTCGAGACAGAGCGCGCCGGCATTGAGCATGCCATCGATCTTTTCCCGGATAACATTATGTGGGAAACCGACTATCCGCATCCTACGTCACAGTTTCCGAGCCTGAAGGAGGGCTGGGCGCTTCATCCTCGCGAGTACGTCGAGCGGAAACTCTCGTTCCTTGGAGAGGAAAAGCTCAAGAAGGTTCTGCACACCAATGCCGCTAGGTTTTTTGCACTGGAGTAGACGGGCAGCGGGTACTGCCAAGTCGAACAATGGTATCAACGGAGCACTCAAACGCGAGCACTCTCATAAACACGGCGTTACGTCTGAGCGCGGCCTGGATCGGTGAAGATTCTGATCAAAAGGTGGTGTCAGGCAAACGCTAAACTTTCTCCGACTTAGGTCAACATTGGAGACCGAATCGGGGGATTCCCATGCAAGCAGTCTCGTTCAAACGGCACCGGTTATCGCCCGGTTTCAAGTTGAAGAAGGGTCGAATGGCGAGATGCCGCGTTCAGCGACCGCCGTGATACTTCCGACTGCCACGTAGCCGCACACTTCAGCAAGGGCAGGCGCCCTGCCGCGCGTGAAACTCTTGCTGAAACGCGCTATGATCCACCTGCCTGTGTAACGGGGAAATGGTCATGGCAAAAAGCATCGTCGGTTTAGTGGTTGGCTTGCTGCTTGGGGTGTATGTCACTGCGTCATATCCTGTGGCGGCTATTACCGCGTTTCAAACAATTCATGTTCCGCTGCTCCCTTCAGCCCACAAGGCAAGTGTTAGCGAGCCTATGCACTAGGACGCTGATAGGGTTGTCGAACATCGCAGCGACCGCCCCGCCTACAGGAGCCAGTGCGGTTCTGTCAGGGTATCGCGCTAAGTGTGCAATAGTGCAGGACACGGCGCTGCGGTCATGCCGCGACGGTCGCGATCTGCCACGTTCTAAACGCTCCGCCTCGAAGGAGGCGAACCGCCCACACACCTTGGTCTATCTGCAAAATCGCGTCCAATGGTGACCCCTCCCATCGCGGTATGTAAAGCGTTGCATGTATTGCGTAGTAGCTGCACTCAGAGGGGGGGCACCATTGGACGCGACACGCGACCCCACAAAATCCGATCGTTAGCAACAATTTGAACGGGATGAGCAAGTTTGAGGCAGGGGGCATTGTTGGGCGCGAATTTACAACTTGGCAGCCAAAATCCGCGAACAACACAGTTCCGATGTGTTCATCGCTGACTCTTTCAGCATAATCGATCGATAGCAGTCAGCACTGAAGTTCGAGGACGCCTGCCTGCGCAACGATGGAGCTGGCAATCCGAGACAACAACGCTTCACGCTGCGCCGAGGGGAGTGGCTGGAAGGCCGATTGGCTTCGCAATTGGTCCGCATCGGATTTGGCGGTGTGCGACCGGCTCCACGAGTAAGTGCTTATCAACGAGAAATTTCATCGCTCATTTTCTGCCAGCTTCTGCGAACTGTGGGACGCTGTGTTATTTTTGAGCGATGCAATATTTCTTGGGGTCGAGTGCGCATGCTTTTGCTAAGTCGGCTTCCGAACCGTCAATCTCGCCCAAGCGCTTCTTGGCGAGACTTCGTAAATAGTAGGCATCCGCGTCCTTAGGCATGAGTCGAATTTCTTGATCAAAATCTTGAATGGCGAGCAGCGGTTGATGAAGAAACATATTGGCAAAGCCGCGTCTGGAATAGGCCCACGCTTGGTCAACGGGGTTCATGCGGCCCGATTGGATGAGCACAGTGCAATTTGCTTTCTCTTCTAGCCATGTCCCGAATCCCATGCACAGGCGCCTTTCGTGAACGAGAACGTGACCAAACACCGATGGGGTGTTCGCAACCAGAAAAACCGAAATGGTCAGAATCGCGTACTTACGGGTCATGATCGTTCCCTGGCCCAGATCACTGGACCCGCCAATTTCTCGGGGATTGTAACAGCGGCGGGAACTGCGCGATATAATCAGCCGGCAGCGATCGGTAGTCGATAACTTGATCCTTTCAGCGTCCGTTGTGATATGCATGCGTGACCACTGGCCGAACTGCGCATTTGCGGATCCGGTGCGGAGACTGCAACAGCAAGACTGAAGGGGCTTTCATGCGACGTTCCATCGGTTTAATGGCCTGCGCATTATTTGCGGGCTCATCGCTTCCGACATTCGCCCAAAACCAGAATGGTCCCGTCTGGGAGGACCCAAGCATGACCAAGTTTCGGAGCATCGATTGTCCGGCTGGGGTTCCCGATTTGGTAATTAATCGCGCCTCGGTCAACGATGCGAGCGGAGCTGCAGAGTTTTTGATGGGTAGTCCTAACTTCGAATCACGCAACGGAAGCTGGTCGCTCAGTGGGTCTCAGTTCCAAGCTGTCGGCGAAGGTGTCAATATTTCGGGCTCGTGGAGCGGAAGTAGACTCACGGTGCGCGCCGTCGTGCCGGGTCTGGATGTCAACTGCTCTTATCGAGTGTCCGGAACCGGCGGCTAAGCCGTATTACATATGGCCGCACCGCTCCGACTCCTGCGCGCGCGGTTCGTATCCCGCAGCCTTGGACGGAGAATTGTTCTGTGAAAATCTTCGCAGCATTTTGCGCCGGTGCAATCGCGATCAGCATCTCAAGCCTCCTCGTACAGGGCTCCCGTGCGGCGGATGTCACTTCTTCGCTGGACGGTTCTGACTGGATATCGATCGTACCTGGTTGCGACATTCGTGAAATGACTTTCACAACCGACACCGCCGTCATCAAGCTGATGTGGAACAGCGCGGGAGCGCACTGGACAAATGCCGGCAATCAAATCCAATTCGATCTCGACGAGTGGGACGGAAAACTTACAGGCACTCTGATATCCGAGAACGAGCTCGATCTCAGTTTCGACTGGAAAACCACCGACTACATGCCGCATTCCGCCCGTTGCGCAATGAGCAGGAAGCCGCAGAGATTGTGAAATCGCGTCCAATGCTGACCCCCTCCAGGGCGGCATGTAAAGAGCTGCTCATATTGCGTAATAGCTGAACTCAGAGGGGGCACGGTTGAACGCTACACGCGACCCCACAAAATCCGATTGTTAGCAACCATCACAACCGGATGAGCGAGTTTGAGGTGGGTCATTGTTGGGCGCGATTTTGCACTCTTGGGACTGGTCTTGCCGGGACAGGCACGCCGCCCGCGTCGAGAACGCTCGCTCGGGCTTCCGCGTACATCAGAAATGCGGCATCTTCCACCTCAACTCAGGATCATCCGGGGAATGTCGGATAGCATCTCCCACACTATGCCGCGCGCTGCGCAATCTGGAGATTACTCATGTACATGACCGGCCCGAAATCCATAGCAAGCATCCTGTTTCCGGCGGCTTTGGCGGCATTTCTCGGCGCATCCAGCATGGCGAGCGCGGCAGACGACAATGGGTTCTGTGCCGATCTGAAATTCCTGACGGCGCAGGTACAGGGCGGTTTCATTCCGTTCCGGGGTGCCCAACTTCCGACCAACAGTCCGAACTGGAACAGCTATGCCTCCACTCATTCGCTCGGAGGCGCTCGGTGTACGGCCGACCATTTGGCCAACAATGGAAGTCATTCCGATTTCCTGACTTGTTTTTTTGCGCCCACGCCAACGAAAAACGCAACAGCGGATAAAATCGCGAACAACGTCCTAGATTGCCTGAAGATCAAACCGGCAGAGGTCGATTTCGATGACGCCGACGATACCGGTTCCGTCCAGTTTGACGGTCCCGATTTTGAAATCACCATTTTGGCCGCCGACAGTTACCCCGAGACGCATTTAGTCCTGACCGGCAAGTGAAGTGCGGCTGGCCCTTATCGCAGAATTTTCTCGGTTGATATTAGACATCGGGCAACCCGCAATCGGGGCAACTGATTGACGCGAAACAGGTCGAGGCGAAGCGTTTCCCAATCCAAGTCACCCCACGGTAGGAACAGATTGTCGTTCCTGCTTTGCTGCTTGATCCAATCGTAATAGGCGCCCATCTGCGGTAGGCTCAAGCCACCTCGCTCACTGAATACGATCTGGACGCGCCTCACCTCCTTGTAGCGTTCGAGAGATTTCATTGCGACGAAGTGCGTCACTCGCTCCAACATGACACGGGTCATCCACGCATAGTCGCGATACGTTTTGCTTCTTATCGCCGCGAATTTCTCTCCTAGAAACGGCCGCGTGGCTCTGCGTCTGAAGTCAGGCCCGCGCGATCAATTCCGGCCCTTGGTTCTTGACGCTGCCGACAGGACGCCCATCAATTGCCGTCGGCATCAGGATCGGTCGCCTCATACTCGCATGAGGCATTGGTATCGTCCCGTTCCTGCGCAGGCCGCGCTGCGAGCACAGCTTCGCAATCGGCTTGGGTCGCATACGGTCCAGATAGAAGATAATAGGCTTCGAGGAGATAGTAGCCGGGCCCCTTCCAACTTTCGAAGGCGCTCGCTGGCGTTGTCGCGATGATTGCAAAGGCCAACACGGTGACTGCGACCCAAATTTTCATACGGATGAACTCCTGCACAAAATGAAAATGCTCCCCTGGGTCGGCGAGCCGTGGGGATGTGGCCAATCCTCGGGGGAGAGTCGTTACGGCTGGACTAGTACACAGGCCAGCGGATTGAACCTATCTCGCAGCTAGGAGCCGGGCAACGTAATCGAAGCCTTCAACAAATCAGCCTGCTCGTCCAATTCCACCGCCACGCCCAGCATCCTGGACGCCAAGCCCAATAGCTGGGTGCGCGGAACTGCCAAGTTAACTTGAATGCATCGCCCTTCAGCTTCCTCCTGTATCCGAGGAGGTGCGAAACACTGCAGTCAAACGACCGAACCCGCCCACGCGTCTCGCCACCCACAGTGATTGGTCAGATTTGGCGGTCAACTTGTCAACACCCATACACCTGGTCTCGTACAAATTCTGTCATGCTCCTACTTTCCGATGCGTTCATCGTCCCAAGTCTGTCCGGGCAGTACCTAGCGACTTGGTGGTTGAGCGGCCGGAGCGCGACGAGCTAGTAGACGGCCTTCCAAAGCCGAAGCCACCGCTTCGCTTGCAACTTTTCGCGAGCTTGCGTGGCGACGTCGCCTGTCTCTTCTTTTCGCATGGATTAAGCGAGCGCCCATTCTTAAACTCCCATCGCAACTGTTCGGGCCGGACGCTAGGCTCATTGGGTACAAGTAGATACTCATGAAAAAGGGCGGTGCGATTCGGACCTGGACAAACTTCCCTGCAACAGGAGTGCGAGCAGCTTAATGGGTGAAATCGATGGTACGTCTGCCGCCCTGGACCTTAGTGTTAACCCGACTTTGACAGCGGGTGGCGTTTATACGCTTTGGCCGATAGAGCAATCAGTAGGGCAAGCCATAAAATGACCGAACACGCAAAAAAGTGGTTGGACGAGTGGGTCCGAGATCGGGTCATCGCTGCGCCATACCAACAGCAAAAACGGCAAGCCACAGACATGTATGCCCCCGCTTGTCGTACCGATGCCACAAAGGCTGGAATTACGAGGCGTGAGTTAGAGCAGGCCGCGGAGGGAAACTTGCTGGCCTATCTCGAATC
>JANYBR010000229.1 GCA_025360685.1 Pseudomonadota bacterium | reverse complement strand
GCCGATGCATCGGAGAACTCCTGCGACTGCCGCTTGATCAACGCATCGGGACTTTCGGCGGCGGATGCCGTGCAATTTCCAGCCAGCAAGGCGACTCCAACGGACAACACGACGAGCGAGCGGGATGCATGCATGGGATTGCCTGTCGGTTGCAAGTGGGAATCGTACCGTTGGCGATCGGAACGACAATAGCGATTGCGAAAATCTAGGGAAGGTCTGATCAAGCAACCCGAAGTGTGCTGAAATTGGATCGGGTGCACAAGGGGCTTTGTTGCATGGACCAGATGAGCTTCGGCGATGCGAATACGCTGCCAAGAAGAAGACTACGCGGCGCGAGGTCTTCCTTCGTAGTGCCTACGAAAGCCGGGGCGATTCAGTGCCGCAAGAATTCCAGATGTCACGCCATACCGTTCATGATGCAACGATCCACGTGGCATGACAGCCCTGCAGCGCGAGATGCGATGTGTGTGCAACTGCGTCCACCAGTCCTTGAGCATGCGTGTAAGCGTGTTCGGAAAACGTTGTTGGCCACGGCGGTGTGATTGCCTATTTGCCTGAGCAAGACTGTGAGGCTGTCAGGAAAGTCCCGCCGCCGCCCGAGCCCTCAGCACGTGAAATCGCTGGGCACAGGCAAGAACGGTGACGGGCCAGGAGATGAAGAATCCGATACCCCCTGCCGCTGCCCCGGCGAGGTTCAAAGCGAGCGCTGCGGCAGTCGGAATGGCCAGCCTGACGCCGTCGGCTTTCGTCATCAAGGCGGAGTTGCGCAGCGCCTGAAGCGCCGAGCAACGGTTGGCGAGCAGGCTGTGACGAAAGAAGGCCAATCGGGCGGCTACGTAGATGCCGGGCAGCAGGAGCGCCGCCAGGCCGACCAGAGTGGCGAACACGTATACCAGGTTCGCCAGCAGGTAGGATGGCCCGATCGAGAACGCGTCGGCGATTCCCAGTGAGGCGCTCGCATCGCCGTCCACTAGGCTCGATGCCAGGCGATGTGTCGAGGCGAGGACGCCTGAGAAGACGAGGAGGAAAGCGGCGTGAAGTACGACATTGATGACCACACCAGCCGCATCGACGTTCCATGAATGCGCGAGATGGCTGACACCGACGACGCTGAGTTCCAGGACGATCCCAAACCCCAGCAGAACCGCTTCGGCTCCGAGCAGCGACCGCCAGTGCAGCTTGAAGAGCTGCCAGGCGACGGCGAAGGAGTTCCTGGTTGTATGCATCGCAGTAGGTTGGGTGGCAGGCCAAAGAATATTTGATCAGTTCAGCGATCCTCACCGATCTTCGGCTTTGACCGCGAGTCAAGGACAATGACGCCAGGACACGGCTCACTTTTGGCGATTCAATGCAATAACTCTTTGTTGATCAAGGCTGGCGTCGAGCGTGCGCACCCTTTGGCGGTTTGGCATCTTCCGATGACGAGGCGCAATGCCGTCGTGGCGCCGAAACTCAACGGATCAGATTTCGCAGCGATTCCGAGGCGGCGCGACTCGCCAGGATTTCCTTGCCGCAACGGAGTCTTACCAGGAAGCGGCGCGCGTCGTAGGGAAAGATGCGATCGATCGCATCGAGGTTGATGGCGTGCGAGCGGTGTATCTGGAAAAACGACTCGGGATCCAGGCGCGACATCAGATCCGCCAGGCCCATGTGCAGCAGATGGCGCTCGGAATTGCAGACCACTTCCACGTAGTCGCCTTTGGCGCTCATGAAGTCGATCGCCTGCGTGTCGATCGGCACGATGCCATTGCGTGTGCGCGCGAAGATCCGTCTGAGTGGATGAGACAGCGCGTCGCGCGCCCGCTGCGCCGTCGCGACTGCACCATGGGTCATCCGCCGGCGTACGCGATCGAGCGTCACTTCGAAGCGTTTGCGACCGAATGGCTTCAGCAGGTAGTCGAGGGCGCCGGTCTCGAACGCCAGCAATGCAAACTGGTCGTGAGCAGTGGTGAACACGATCTCCGGCTGGTGACGGATCCGCTCGATGACTTCCATGCCGGACAGTTCCGGGAGCGACACATCCAGGAATACCAGGTCGGGCTTCAGCTGGTCGATCATTTGAACCGCCTGCAAGCCGTCGCCGGCTTCGCCGATCAGGGTGATCCAGTCGATTCCACGGGTGTATTCGCGCAGGCTCTGACGAGCCAGTGGCTCGTCTTCCACGACGAGCGTTCGCAACAGGAGCGGGCAGGCGCTCATGAACGGTCTCCGACACGACGCAAAGGCAGATCGAGCACAGCGCGCATTCCGCCTGCGGCAGCCTGCATTTCGAGGCTTGCGTCGCCGCCATGAAGTGCGGCCAGACGTTCCCTGAGCAGTCGAAGGCCGACGCCAAAGTGCTCCGAGTTCTGCGACGCCATGGACCCCAGTCCCTCATCCGTCACTTCAATCCGGAGCCGCTCGTCTATCTGAAGGACGGTCACGTCGATGGTCCCACCTTCCGCGCGTGGAGCTATGGCGTGTCTGATCGCATTCTCGACCAGCGTTTGTAGTGCGAATGTCGGCACGATGCAGTCCCGGCTGGCCTCGGGCACATCGAACCTCGTCATCAGCCGCTCGCCCAGGCGCAGGCGTTCGATCTCGACGAAGCTTTGCACAAACGACCACTCGTCGCGCAGCGGTACTTCGTCTACGCCGTCGCGCTGGATGCGCAGGCTGTACCGAAGCAGATCGCCGAGCCGCTCGAGCGCGTCCTCTGCAACTCCGGGGGCGCGGCCCACGAGACCGATGAGAGCATGCAATGTGTTGAGCAGGAAGTGCGGGTTGAGCTGGCTTCTCATCGCTTCGAGATGGGCTCTGGCCCGCAAGGTCTCGGCCTGCGCGACCTGTGCCGCGAGATTCCGTGCAGAAGCCGCGTTCTGCCATGCATAAGCGAGCCCAGTACACGTGCCGTACACGAGCACGTCGTTGGCAATCCGCAAGGGCAGTCGACGCAGGCTCACGTCGTACAGATGCCCGAACAGGATTTCGTCCAGTCGAACCAGCGCAATCCAGCCGATCCCGGACGCTGCGATGAACAGCAGCAGCAGGCCACTGTGTACCAGCACCAGCCGCATCCAGTCTTCGTCGGACCATGGCAATCGTTGCGGCAACCGAACGACGGCCAACCCAATCAGTGCATCGGGGAGCAGGGAAGCGACAACGTTGCGGGTCGCGACGTCGGCCGGCATGCCGATGGCGACGAAAGCCGCCAGGTTGATTGCACCGATGGAAAGCCACGCGATCGCGTAGAGCCGCCAGATCCATCGCGACGAAGGTCTAGCCTGTGACACGGTACTTCAACGGGCAAGGAACGGTGCGATGAGCATCCCCGACGTGAACCGGGGCGTTCGCCCAAGACGCTTCCGCGAGTGCACAATGCATGACGACCTCGAATTGCGAATCACTGTGTCATCTCTTCGCAGTGAAGATCAATAGGCACGTGTGCGAGCCTCTCGTTTTTCGGAAGAGCAGTGCCGTGCGCCGTAGCCCATGTCACTACCCTTAGCTCAATCGCCTCTAACTCCTCAACAGCGAAGCTGGTCAATGTCGAGCCAAAGCAATAATCCTGCCTCCGGCCATTCGACGCACCGAATGGATCTCCTGGCGATGAAAATGCCAACTCGTCGTCTGGCGCGTGCATGCGAGTCGCATCAGGCGCAAGAAAGGCATCAGTTAAGTCACCCTGTCAAAGCTGGGGGGGCTTAACTATGGCAGAGCGATCCCGATTGTTCCTCCGAACAGCCGGCTGTGGCTCAGCGTGCCAACGGTGGCTTACTACGAGGTGGTGCCCAATGGCCCAGCACCCAGATCCGCATCGGTTCCCGACATTCTGATTTTGGAAGACATCAACGGACTTATGCACGGCTCCGACGGTGCAATGACGGCGGCAATGGCCTTGATCGGCGTTCGGAAGCGTCTTGCTTGCTGCTTCTGCATTCGCCACTGCACAGCCGAAGGATGCAGGCATGTCCGACGCGGCTGGAGGACAGCAAGACGCCAAACCCACGGTGGCGCAGGGTATCGGTGTCATCAAGGCCATTGACACGACCAAAGGCACCGTGACGTTGGCACATGAAGCAATCTCTTCGATCGGATGGCCAGCTATGGCGTCCATGGAGTTGAAAGTTGCTTCGACCGATCTGCTGAAAGCTGCAAAAATCGGAGAGAAGGTGAAATTCACCTTGCAGTTAACGGATACGGCGACGACAGTCACTTCGATTGCGCCAATTCACTCGTAAATCACATGTGCGTGCCACTGGACGGCCGCTTCGGCTCTTGCAATTCAGATTTTCCGAGGTCCTCCAGGACAACGCGTATGGCTGCTTCCAACTGTGGATCATGACCGGTAAACACTGTCGCCACGGTCTGATCGACCTCCATATCAGACGGTACGCCCTCGATTTTCACGACCGAGCCGACATCGCTCCAGATCCGCATCGCCAGAACCGTCACGTTCATGGCTAATCGCAGGCTGGCTTGCGAGCCGGACATTGCTCAATTGCAGTGACGATGCCAGCGACGCAATGAACACCAGGAAGCAGGCAAACGCCACAACCGCCAACGCTCGTAGGGCTGCGCGCGCATACGAACCCGACGTTTCGTTCGTTGACTTGAAAGTCGGATCTCTCACATCGGTCTCCAGGACACGCCTAGCTGGAACCATCTGCCATCAGTGCTTGCGCCATAGATGGCCTGTCAATCGCTGTGTTCGATGTTCAGGCGAAGATGCTTCAGATCGATCGTGTAGAACTTGAACAATTTGAAAGCATCCATTCCGACATTGCAGTAGAGGTAGTTGTCCTCGGATCTCGACATGGGTTTTTCCATGACATTCGTTTCATCGAGATGGACCGACCTCCCGGCAATCGTGAAATCCATCGAAACAAGCTTGTAGGCGAGGATCCCATGCGCACCGGAGACGCCGCCCAGCTCGAGCAGGTGTTTGCGCGACGATTCGCCGAACAATTGCGGAAAGCGTCGATAGAATGGCTCGTAGAACACGGTGTTGTCCGCTCCAGTGTCCAATCGGCAGATCAGGTTCTTTTTTTTGAACGCGATGCGCAGCAGAACGTGATTACCGTCGAGAGCCAGGTTCGGCCGAGCCGCAACCGACGGCCCGCCGACCTGAAGCGAACCGTCCCGATCATGGCGAATCGGACCAAGCGCGGACATGACAGGGAAACCGAGCAGCCCTGGCATGAAAAATCCGTCCGGCATCGTCAGACCTGCATCGGGCAAGATGAGGAACACGACGTTGCGAACGCGCAAAGAACCGATCGTCACGTCACCGACGGCAATGTCCGCACCCGTGTTTGCGCCGGTCGAGGAGCCCAACGAAATACCGACATGCTTCACTCTTAGTCCGGCCTTTCGCGCCACCGAAGCGGCCAGAAATGAAAAGTCGGCTCCGGTATCAAAGCCCAAATTCTCGGTGTGACCAGCAATGGTTACCGGGAATCGCCTATCTCGGTCGATATGAACGGCAGCGGGGCCGGGACCACCGTCGATTTCCTCCGGGGGCGTATCTCTTAGCGCTTCCAGGAGCAACGACGAATTTCGCAAATCGGCCTGGTCCGGATCGTCCTTTGAAGGATCGGACCGCAACAGGGGGGCGATCGCTGCGAGAGCCGCTGAATATCGAAAGCGCGCCCGCTCTTCCCGCATCAACAGGCTGCGGGCACGAACCTCAAAGTGACGGTCCGCCTTCTTGGCCAGGAGATGCTGCAGATCCGCAATGGCGATCGAATGCTGACCGAACGCCGCTTCCGTGGCGGCACGAAGAAAAAGGATATCTCCCGACTCCTGCGCGACAGGTGAGGGAAGACGGTCACCCAGAGAAAAGAAGTCCTTTTGCTCATAGAGCTTCCAACGATCCGTCGCATTGCCCCCTGCGCAATCGGCGCTGGCAAGGACAACCAGAAAGGAAAGCAAGACGCGAAGATATCGCATGTGAAAACTCCGATTGACCCGGCGCCATCCGCCTCACTCCCACGATTCCGATGAGATGATTCAGCATGCGTGTGCAGAAAAACATCCCTTGGAAGATAGGAAATCAAAGAGCTTTGGCGTGTCCGCGAGCTGATGCGCCGTCGCTGCTGGTCTGGATTGCCGCGCCGGGAGGAGCCATCAGCTAGTCGGCTTTCGGCTGCAACCAGTCCTTTCCTTTGTATTCCATGAACTCCGCAGTTCGTTCCGCCGCTTGCTGGCCAAAGCGCAATTCCACCAGATGCAACGCCAGATCGATACCGGAAGTCAGCCCGCCCGAAGTGAAGATGTGCGGATCGCTCTGGACATAGCGTGCCTGCGTTGCGAGTTGCACGGCCGGATACCTCTTCCGGAAGGCTCAGAAGGCGTCGTGGTGGGTGGTCGCTGGCTTGTGGTCCAGCAGTCCCGCATCGCCGAGCCAGAATGCTCCGGTGCATATCGAGACCAGCGTGTGTTTCGCGGAGTACTGCGCCTTCAACCAGGCTTTCGCACGGGCGGACGGCGGGCCGCCCTGCTTGCCCACGATGACATAGTCCGCAGGCGGTGCGTTGTCGAAACTGTAGTCGGGAGTCACCCGCATGCCGCCCGTCAACCTCACGGGCGCGGTGGATTCGGCCACTGTGTAGAGCAGGAAATCGGGCGCCGTGTGGCCGGTGCCGACCTGCGCGTCGTACAA
>JANYBR010000213.1 GCA_025360685.1 Pseudomonadota bacterium | reverse complement strand
AGTAAAATGGCGATATTTCGCAGGGTTTCGGATTGTCCGAATTTATCGTCTGCCGTGCGACAGAGCGACAGCGCCTTTTGATAATAAATCAATGCGCTATGCAAGTCTCGGCGATTGGAAGAGACGTTTCCAAGATTGAGGAGCGACTTGCTTTCGCCCTTGAGTTCGTACTTGCCCTTCTTGAAAAACTCCGTCGATGCAGGATCCATCGCCAGCATCACTTCGTCGCCTGGTTTGTAGCCTGATTTTTCGATTGCGCGCATGACGAAGGAGAGCGCTTCGTCGGCGCTTTTCAGATTCGGCGCGAAACCACCTTCGTCCCCGACATTGGTGTTGTGACCAGCATCGTGCAGCGCTTTCTTCAAGATATGAAAGATTTCGGCTCCCATTCGGAGCGCTTCACGAAAACTTTCCGCGCCGACCGGCATGATCATGAATTCCTGGAAGTCGATCGGATTGTCGGCGTGCACGCCGCCGTTGATGATGTTCATCATCGGCACCGGCAACGTTCGCGCATCGGCGCCACCCACGTAGCGGTAAAGCGGTTGGTTCACCGAGCCCGCGGCCGCTTTCGCGACGGCGAGCGATACGCCCAGAATTGCGTTGGCGCCGAGCCGCGATTTGTTCGCGGTCCCATCCAACGCGCACATCAGCCGATCGAGCCGGACCTGGTCCTCGGCGTCCATGCCGCACAACGTGTCGAAAATTTCACCATTGACGGCTGCAACCGCTTTTTCGACACCTTTACCGCCATAGCGCTTGCCGCCGTCGCGCAGTTCCATCGCTTCGTGCGCGCCGGTCGACGCCCCGGACGGCACCGCCGCGCGCCCAAATGCGCCATCCTCGAGCCGCACATCGACCTCGACCGTTGGATTGCCGCGGCTGTCGAGAATCTCGCGGCCCGTGATGTCGACTATCGCTGTCATTCTGCTCCCGCCTTGGAAATGACCAATTTGGGATGCTTTAAGGTATCGGTTGCGTGCCAGCAAGCGCACGACTGAGAGGGGCAATACAAGCGTTAAAACTCAGATCCAACGGAGTACAGACATGTCCCTTTCAAAGATTGCTTTGACCACATTGGTCGCGACGTTTTTGAGTTCCGCCGCCTATGCCGAAAGCACGCCCGCTTCAAGCCCGCCTGCGATGAGCGCAACGGGCGCGGACGGCGGTCACGGAATGATGCATGGAATGTTCACACAGGAAGAGCGCATGATGCTCTTCGCAGACATGGCCAAGGCCACCTCCGGCATGACAGACGATCAAAAGCATGCCTATCGCCACGGCCAGCGGGATCGCATCATGGCGATGACCGACACGGACCGCGCCAAGTTCAAGGCTGATCTCGACTCACGCTGGAACGCGCTAAGCGCCGACCAGAAGGCAGACATGACGGCGAAGATGCAGGCCTTTAGAGCCGAACATCACGACCACGACGGCGACAAGTAACCGCCGCACCGCGAATCCCTGTAGGCTGTTTAGCTAAGGCTCCCGCGCTTTCCGCGCGGGAGTTCAGCCTTTGGGGAAAACGCCATGCATGTCGTTCCTGCCACCTTGCTCAGCGCGGCCGTCACGATTCTCTCGATACTGTTCGTCTTCTACACTGGGATAAACGTCGCGCAGATGCGCGGTAAGCACAAAATCCAGGCGCCTTCGGTTACCGGAAACCCGGAGTTCGAGCGCGCATACCGAGTACAGGTCAACACGCTCGAACAGTTCGTGATGTTCCTGCCGCTGCTCTGGTTGGCCACCACGTATTTCCAGTCCCTGGGATGGTTGCCCGCCGTGTTCGGGTTGGTCTGGATTGTTGGCCGGTTCATGTACCTCCAGGGCTACATGGAGGCGCCAGAGAAGCGGAGCACTGGCTTCATAATCACGTCGCTCGCGACGGCAGGACTGCTCGTCCTGTCGATCATCGGCATCGTGCAGGCTTGGATGGCGGTGACTGCGGCCTAACTGAGCCGTCGCTTGGCGATGCGGTCGATCTCGACCAATTCGCCAAGTAACGCCGGCAAGTCCTTGAGCTTGATCATGTTTGGTCCGTCGGATGGCGCACTGTCCGGGTCTTGATGCGTTTCCATGAAGACGCACGCGACGCCGACGGCGACCGCCGCTCGCGCCAAGTATGGCGCCATTTCGCGATTGCCGCCCGTCCTGTCGCCCTGCCCACCTGGTTCCTGCACCGAATGGGTTGCGTCGAACACGACCGGCGCCCCGAACTTGGCCATCGTCGGAAGTGAGCGCATATCCACGACGAGTGTATTGTAGCCGAAACTCACGCCGCGCTCGGTCACCAGCACGTTTGGATTGCCGGCCCCTGTGACCTTCGCGATCACATTCTTCATGTCCTGGGGCGCGAGGAATTGACCCTTCTTCACGTTCACAACCTTTCCTGTTTTCGCCGCGGCGATGAGCAAGTCGGTCTGGCGCGAAAGAAAGGCTGGTATCTGAAGCACGTCTACGGCTTCGGCGACTGCCGCGCATTGATCACGCTCGTGCACATCGGTGAGAACCGGAATGCCAAGACTTTCACGGATTTCCGCGAAAATCGGCGCTGACAATTCGAGACCCATGCCCCGGGCGGCATTGCCGCTCGTGCGGTTCGCCTTGTCGAAGCTGGTTTTGTAGATAAGGCCAACGCCGGCTTTCGCCGCCATCTCCTTCAGGGCCGAAGCGGTCTCGAGCGCGTGCGCCCGGCTTTCCAGCGCGCAGGGCCCGGCAATAATCGAAAGCTTCTTGGCATTGCCAATTTCAACGGAACCGACCTTCACGACGGCGTTGGGCAGAACAGCGGCCATTGCATCATCCTAAGGGTGTGCCGTCCATTCTATACAACAGGCGGGTGGCTATGATGGAATTTTGTCACCAATCGAACCCGAAATGAGATCGCTGCGCTCGCGCGAAGCAAATCTTTGCCAGGCACGGCATCCGATCGACGCGGGCGCTGCATCTTAGCATTGAAGGGGTCGTTGGGTCTGTCTGAGCAGCTTGGACCAGGTGACGCCAGAGATTTGTCAGTTTCGCGCAATCGAATGAGAGACTTTACTCGGTAGAGGCCGACGGGTGTCATTGAAGGTCGTGGCCCGTCTTCCTACATTTCGACGAGCCCACGGGGAGCAAAATACATGAGCGCAGCCCAATCCGTTTCGGCCCCGGTGCTGGCTGGGTTGGCCCCCCCACCCAAGAAGGCTCCTTCGCTCCTTCGCCAGATCTTCGCGCCTGCGCCGAACCAGTTCGAGGCTTTGCCGCAGATCGCCTATGAGGAGCCGGTCTGGGAGTCGAAAAACGTGTTCGGCCACAGTTTTTTGATCAGCGATCCGGCCGGGGTAAAACGAGTCTTGCTCGACAATGTCGCCAACTACCCCAAGACCGAAATGGAGAGGAAGTTGCTCGGCGCCACGGTCGGCGAAGGCCTCCTCATCAGCGAAGGTGAAAAGTGGAAGTCGCATCGCCGGCTGATGGCGCCGAGTTTCGATTTCAAGTCGATCGTCTCCTATTCGCCGGCGATGGTTGCAGCAGCTGACAAATTCGCCAACGTCTGGGCTGCGAAAGGTTCAGGCAGCGTCATCGACATCGCCGAAGAAATGACCAACCTCACCCTCGAAGTCATTTCCAACACGATGTTTTCGGCTGATGGCGCGATCTTGGGCGAACTCGTCGACAAATCGTTGCGCAAGATGAGCGACGCCATCGACTTTAATGTACTCGACGTCCTGCCACTGATCGGGCCGCCCCGGATGAAGCGCAAATTGTCGCGTATCCAGCAGAATTTTATGACGATGGATGCCACGATGCAGAAGTTGATCCGCGCTCGCGAGTCAGTCGAAGGCCGGCCCGCCCGCGATCTGCTTGACCGGCTCATCGCGGCGCGCGACAGCGAAACCGGCGTACGCCTTTCCAACGACGAAGTGCGCGACGAGGTGGTGATCATCTTTCTCGCCGGACATGACACGACGGCGCTGGCGCTGACCTATACCTGGTACTTGCTGTCGCAGCATCCAGAAGTCGAAGGCAAATTGCATGCTGAGCTCGCGCGGGTATTAAGCGGCCGCGTTCCGACCTACGACGATCTGGAGAATTTGCCTTACACCAAGATGGTCATTGAGGAGTCGATGCGACTCTACCCTCCGGCGCCGGGCATTTCTGCGCGCGCGGTACTGGAAGACGACGAAGTGGCCGGCGTGAAAATTCCAAAGGGTTCGATAATCCTGATTACGCCCTGGGTCCTGCATCGCCATCGCCTGCTCTGGGACGATCCGGAGAAATTCGATCCCGAGAGGTTCTCGCCGAAGCGGAGCGAAGGGCGTCATCGCTTTGCCTATCTGCCGTTTGGCGGCGGTCCGCGCGTGTGCATCGGCATGGCGCTGGCGATGAGCGAAGCACAGCTCATCCTCGCCACCATGGCCCAGCGCTACCGGCTGAAGCTGGTTCCGGGCCAGCACATTGTCCTGCAGCACCGCATCAC
>JANYBR010000195.1 GCA_025360685.1 Pseudomonadota bacterium | reverse complement strand
CGTAAAATTCGAAGAACCCGCCCAGCGACAACAGGATCACGCGGGTCCACATGGCGCGCCCCGGCGGCAGTCGCTCCAGGCGCGCGGCGACGCCCGGCTTGTTCGGCACCACCGGACTTGCCGGATTCGTGGCGGCGTTCTTTGCCGGACTTTTCATTGGCACGGCGCTGTTCGGCTTCGTCGCGGACCGTTTCGGGCGGCGCGCGATCTTCACCATGTCCTTGCTCTGGTACACGGTGGCGGCCGCCACGATGGCCTTCCAGACCACGGCGTTCGGGCTCGACCTGTGGCGCTTCATCGCCGGCATCGGCATCGGCGTCGAACTCGTCACCATCGATACCTACATCGCCGAGCTGGTGCCGCGGCAGGTGCGGGGCAGGGCGTTTGCCTTCAACCAGGTGGTGCAGTTCAGCGCCATTCCGGCGGTGGCTTTCCTTGCCTGGCTGCTGGTGCCGAGCGCGCCGTTCGGGCTGGACGGCTGGCGCTGGGTGGTGCTCGCCGGCTCGGCAGGCGCAGTGGTGGTGTGGTTCATCCGCCTGGGCGTGCCGGAAAGTCCGCGCTGGCTCGCCCATCACGGCCGCCTCGACGAGGCGAACGCAATTGTCGAACGCTTCGAAGCGCAGGCCATCGGCGAAAGCGGTGCGTTGCCGCAAGCGGTTCCGGAAGACGCCGGCGCAACCGCGCGCGGCGGCTTTGCCGAGATCTGGAAGCGTCCGTACCTCGCGCGCACCTTGATGCTGATCGTATTCAACCTGTTCCAGACGGTGGGCTTCTACGGTTTCTCCAACTGGGTACCGAGCTTTCTGATCAAGCAGGGCATCGCGGTGACGGCGAGCCTCGGCTACACCTTCGTCATCGCCATCGCGGCCCCGTTCGGCCCGTTGCTGGCGGCGCTGTTCACCGACCGCATCGAGCGCAAATGGATGATCGTGGCTGCGGCGGTGTGCGTCGCGGGGTTTGGCCTCGCCTTCGGACAGATGCGCGAGGCGGTGCCGCTGATCCTGTTCGGCGCGCTGATCACGCTCTCCAACAACATCATGTCGTTCTCGTTCCATGCCTATCAGGCAGAGTTGTATCCGACGCGCATCCGCGCGCTGGCGGTCGGCTTTGTCTATTCCTTCAGCCGGCTGTCGACGGTATTCAGCGCCTTCGTCATCGCCTTTTGTCTCGACCGTTTCGGCGTGGCCGGCGTGTTCGCGCTCATCGCGGCGAGCATGGGCGTGGTGGTGCTGGCCATCGGGCTGTTCGGACCGCGCACGCGGAACCTGTCGCTGGAGGCGATCTCGCAGTAGGAGCACCGGGGTTGGCCGCTACACCCGCCCCGCTTCGCCCGCGAAATCGCGACGTCCCTCCGCGAAGGCTTTGCGATCGATGGCCATGATCAGTGCTGCCACGACCAGAAACATGGCGGTGAGGACACACTTCGTGGACTGCTCGGCACCGAAGCCTTCCGCGACCGCGTCGAGCATGAAATGAAACAGAATGGCCGCCGGTATCCATCGCCGATGTTTGTAGTAGAGCCAGTTCGAAATTATCGCGGCCGGCACGACGCTCACGAAGAAGTTTGCGACATAGATCGGGCTGAGCAGCCACAGATCGTGCTGATAGGTGTGGTTGATGAGAAACAGCGGCGCGTGCCAGACGGCCCATAGAAGAGCGAACAGTGCCGTCGCGCGGCGCATGCCCATATGGGCACGCAGCGCGTCGACGCCGTAACCCCTCCAGCCGAGTTCCTCCAGGAGCGGCGCCAGGAACATCAACGGGATCATCGACAGGAGATTTGGGACCAGGTTCAGCTGGCTCGCGGGTTCGCCCCACTGGACCGACAGCCAGATGGCGAAAGCGGTCGCGCCGGGCATCAAGAGCAGAGTGACCGGCAGGTAGAGCCAATTCAGCCGGGTTGGATTTGTGAGCCGGTCTGTGAAGTCCAGCCACAGCGCTGCGTTGTTCGACGTGCGAAGAAGAATGAGCGCGCTCGTGCACGGCCCGAGCAAGCCCAAAAACGAAAGCAGCAGAACGAGCGCCTCGAACCCCGGCCGATAGCTGCACCAGGCGGCGGCGAACCACGGAACCCATGACAGAACGAAGGTCAGCAGGAAAAAGCGCACGGGCACGTAATGGGTTTTTGCCAGCATGAAACCCTCGACTAATTCGTGTGTTTCTTCAATATGTTGCACAAATAATTGAAAAAATCAATATTACTCTCTTGAAAAATCAATTTTCCTGATCCATATGTGAAGAGCAACCGCAGCGGCTTTCCCATGCCCAAGGCCAAGGACTGGCAGGAACTGACCCAGCTGACGCAAGGCGCGCCGCTGATCGTCGAGCGGGTGCGCCTCGCCGACCGCGACATCGCCATCGAAGGCGCATTCGAACTGCCGCAGCTCGCGCGTCTGCCGCTCGACGACCAGATCTTCATCGCCGCCTTCGTGAAGAGCCATGGCTCGATCAAGGAGATGGAGCAGGTGTTCGGCGTCAGCTATCCCACGATCAAGGCGCGGCTGAACCGCATCGCCGCGGCGCTGCAATTCGTCGACACCAATCCCACGCCGCCGCGCAGCGATGTGCTCGATCGCCTCAATCGCGGCGAGATCACGGCCGCCGCGGCCATCGCCGAACTGGAGGGAAAATCATGATGCCGCCGCTTCTCGCCATCGTGCATATCCTGCCCAACGCCATGCATCGCGGCGTACGACTTTGGGTGCCGATATTCCTGATCTGGCTGTTGCTGCTGCCCTTCGTGCTGGTGCTGCTGCCAGTGTACTTTGTCGTCTGTGCCGCGATCGATATCGATCCCTTCCGCACACTCGGCTCGTTCCTGCTGGTGCTGGGCAGTCTCAATGGCACCCATGTCGAGGTCGACAGTCCGTCGGCCGCCGTCCTGATTCATGTTTATTGAAGCCTCCGGCTTCGGGGCACGTCTACTGAAAGGAACATCGCGATGAGCGAGAACCGCCGCCAGATCCTGGACATGCTGGCCCAGGGCAAGATCACCGCCGCCGAGGCCGAGCGCCTGATGGCCGCGCTGGAGAAGGAACCCGCCGGGGCGTCAGCGGCCGGTGCCGATCAGCCGCGCCGGACGGAAAAGCTGAAATACATGCGCGTCGTCATCGATTCCGTGGACGGGCACGGCCCGACCAAGGTGAACATCCGCATTCCGATGCAGCTTCTGCGCGCCGGCGTGCGGCTGACCAGCCTGATCCCGCCCCAGGCGCGCGAGCAGGTGAACGATGCGATGCACAAGCAGGGCATCGATTTCGATATCGGCAAGCTGACACCGGCCAATCTCGAGGAGCTGCTCGAGCAGCTCAACGATTTTCATGTCGACGTCGACAATGACCGCGCCAAGGTGCGCATTTTCTGCGAGTAGAATGCGCTAGTGTCCCGATTCTGAAATTCGCAATATCCTGATATCGGCCCCAGGCGAATTTCAGAATCGCGAGGACACTAGCAATCCATCAATGCCTGGTGTCGTCTTGGTTCCGAAGTTCGCCAGAGGTCGACATCGCGGACTTGCGAACTTCGGAACCAC
>JANYBR010000182.1 GCA_025360685.1 Pseudomonadota bacterium | reverse complement strand
CATCAACAAGAGCAACGCTACGCCGAGATGTATTGCGAGCCGGTACTGCGAAACACTTACTCTTGTCTCAAGGCCGCTCTCGACCATCCACCAGCCGACAAAAGCCTGCAGAGCGCCGACTGTGAAAAGAAGGACCATGCGGGGCCACTCCTCACGCCGGATTGCACCGGTCCACGCGAACCAAACGAACGGCACGGCAAACAGAACACCAAGCAGCCGCCCCAGCAGGCGATGCGCCCACTCCCACCAGAAAATGCCCTTGAACTGATCAAGGCTCATACCCCGGTTCTCGTGCGTGTATTGAGGAATGTGCTGGTACTTGGCGAAGGCCTCATTCCATGCCGGGTCGTTGAGCGGCGGAATGGCACCCATGATCGGGTCCCACTCGGTAATCGAAAGTCCAGAACCGGTGATCCGCGTCAGCCCCCCGACCGTGATCATCGCGAGGATCACGGCGACGATCGAAAGCAGCCAGAATCCCACCGCGCGGCGGCTATGCCAGAAAGCTACCGGATCGGTCGCGGCCAGCGTCATCCCCCCTGAATAGAGCCCTTGTACGCCAACGTCTTTCAGCCATCTTGTCGCGGGCCGAGCTAGCCCTCATGCTTGCGCGAACTGGGGAGAGAATCATGAAACTCAAGACCTACGCATTGGTAGCAGCGGCAGGCTTTTTCGCAATGTCTGTCGCACGCGGCGCCGACATGACAGCAGCGATGCCGATGTCGATGCCGGTCATGAAAATGATCGACCCGATGCCGGCGGTCTATATGGGACAGGCGGACCGGCCAGGCGCACCCATATTCACGGGACTGGGCACCCACCATCACAGAATCACGACCCGCAATGCGCGCACACAGCGCCTGTTCGACCAGGGGATCAGGCTGAGCTTCGGGTTCAACCACGCCGAGGCAATTCGCTCATTCCGCGAAGCTGCTCGCCTCGACCCGCATTGCGCGATGTGTTGGTGGGGCGTCGCCTTCGCGCTCGGCTCCAACATCAATCTGCCCATGCCGGGCGATGCGGTGAAGCCGGCGTGGCAGGCGCTACAGAATGCTCAGACACTCAAACGATACGCGTCGCATCAGGAGCGCGACTGGATCGACGCTCTGGCGGCGCGCTACTCCTCCGATCCCAAGGCCGATCGCGCGCGGCTCGATGAAGCATACGCACAGGCGATGGGCGATCTGTGGAAGAAGTACCCGCGCGATCTCGATGCAGGGAGCTTTTACGCCGAGGCCATGATGGACACACAGCCCTGGGACTATTGGCAGACAGACGGGGCAACACCGAAGGGGCATGGCGCCGAAATCGTCGCCACACTCGAGAAAATCATCAAGCGCGCGCCAAATCATCCAGGAGCACTGCATCTCTACATTCATGCGGTCGAAGCTTCGACCACACCGCAGCGCGCGGAAGCGGCCGCCGACCGTCTGGAAAAATTGATGCCGGGCGCCGGACACATCGTGCACATGCCATCGCACATCTATTACCGGGTTGGCCGTTATGAAGACGCGGCGAAGGTCAATATCCTGGCCGCGCTCGTCGATGAGCAGTACATCGCCGCATGCCACGCGCAAGGCTACTATCCGGTGGGTTACTACGGTCACAATATCCACTTCTTGTGGACGTCGTCGGAGATGCAAGGCCGTTACCAGGCTGCCATCGATGCGGCGCGCCGTCTCGTGAAGGCAGTTGGTCCGGACGCAGTCAAAATGGGACCACAGGCCCAGTTGTACTACTTCACGCCCGTCGCGACGTTGTTGCGGTTCGGCAAGTGGAGCGAGGTACTGGACGAACCTATGCCCGCCGCCGGCCTCAAACTCGATCTCGTAGTCGCGCACCTCGCACGTGGCTTTGCCTATGCCAACAAGGGCGACATGACCAGCGCAACCGCAGAGCGCGCCGCCCTTGCCGCGCTCGTTGATGATGCCGTGCTGGCGTCGTACGCGGGCATACCGGCAAAAGAGATGGCGCAGATTTCACTCGACGAACTCGATGGCGAAATGGCCCGGACGTCCGGTAATCTCGATGCCGCCATCATAGCTTTCACGTCAGCCGCGGCGCGAGAACATGCCCTGCCCTACACTGAGCCGCCCTATTGGCATCAACCCGTCAGCCAGCTTCTTGGTGCGGCACTGCTTCAGGCCGGCCGCGCGAAAGAGGCTGAGACGGTCTACCGCGAAAGCCTGACGAACTATCGCCTTGACGGCTGGGCGCTCTATGGACTTGCGTTGGCCCAAGACGCGCAAGGACACCACGCCGACGCCGATGCCACGCGCAAGCAATTCGCGTATGCGTGGCAGTTGGCTGACGTAAAGCTTACCGCATCGCGGTTCTGAAATGAGCGCAGAGGACACATTCACATTCGACGGATCCGACGGCGCGAAGATTTTTGCCTATCGCTGGCTGCCGTCTGGTCCGGTCCGCGGCGTGCTGCAGATCGCGCACGGAATGGGCGAACACTCGCTGCGCTATCGCAAGCCGCTGCAGCCCTTGCTCGATGCCGGCATCGCGATCTATTCCAATGATCACCGCGGACACGGCCGCACCGCCCCCAGCAGGGCCGCGCTGGGAGAGTTCGGTCCGGGCGGATTCACAGCACTCGTCGACGACATGGCGCGGCTGAGCCGCATTGTGCGCGAAGAGAATCCCGGCAAGAGGTTGATCCTGATGGGCCACAGCATGGGATCGTTTGCCGCCCAGATCTATGTCGTGGATCACAGTGAGCTGATCGACGGCTACATTCTCTCCGGCTCGGCCGCGTTCGACATGCTGCAAGCGCCGCGCGGCGGCTTGTCGTCGATTGGCGAGGGAATGGGCAAGACCCGCACGCCGTTCGACTGGCTGAGCCGCGACGAAAAGCAGGTCGATGCCTACATTGCCGATCCGCTCTGCGGTTTCACGGTGACGGACGCATCACGCAATTCGATGTTTGCGGCCGGCGCCGCGGCTTTCGATCCAACGGCACTCGCGCGCATTCGCAAGGACCTGCCATTCTACATTTTTGCGGGCGACAAGGATCCGATCAATGCCGACTTGACCCGGCTGTTGCCCCTGGTCCAACGCTACAGAGACGCCGGCATCAAGAACATCGTGACCGATTTTTACGCCGGAGGCCGCCACGAGATGCTCAACGAAACCAATCGTGACGAGGTCGTGGCCAACCTCAAGAACTGGATCGAGCGCGTCATCGCCAAATGAGCCCGCGCGTCAAGAAACTGATCGGCACGATCATCATTCTGATCTGGATTCCGATCTACGCGCTGATCGCTATGGGCGTCGCGGCGCATCTCTTGCCGCACGCCACGTGGTACGGAGCATTCCTCTACTACGCCATTGCCGGCACGCTCTGGATCGTCCCGATAGGGCTGATGCTGCCCTGGATGTACCGCGAACCGAAGGCCTAGACGCGCAGTCCCAACGCGTCGATCTGGGCGATCACGCTCGGCTCCAATGGCCCGACCGCTTCGGCGTCGATGCATTGTTTCAGTTCATCGCGGTTCTTCACGCCCAGGACTACGGTCGCTACGCCAGGCATCGACAGTGCGTAACGGTGCGCGACGACCGCGGGATCGGCGCCAATTTCCTTGCACAGCGCGCGAAACGGCGCGGCACGCGCGTAGTCCTTGGCGTCCGGGTTGTTCGGCGATAGCTCACGATCCACCTGCGCCGTCAGTGCACCGGCTTGCACAGCGCGTATGCCCAGCACAGCGACGCCGGGCTCGACTGCCGCGGCGATGATCTCACGCGGCCGCGCGGGCTCCGCATAGCGGCGGAGGCTGCCCGCACTGTCGAGCAGATTTGTCACTGCCTGAACGAATCCCGGTGGCTTGGAATGGCGCAACGCCCGCATGATCGCGTCGGGCACGCCAGAACCGGTGATACCCCACTGCCGGACCTTGCCTGCGGCCCTCAGTTTTTCCATCGCGGGAATGACCTGTTCCGAGTAGATCGACCAGCGCGTGGCATAGGAATTCTGCAGGTCCGGTCGGTTGGCGTAGACATAGTCGTCGCCGCAGATGTTGGAGTGCAGGAAGAAGATGTCGACATGGTCGATCTTCATTGCGGCCAGGCTATTGTCCAACGATTGGGTCAAAGCGCGTTCGACCTGTTGTGGTTCGGGAGAGCCCAGGCCGCACTTTGTCGTGATGCGCAGTCCCGGCGGCAGTTGGCCGTTGAAGGTCTCGGCAACGATGCTCTCGCAATTGCGATAGAGCGGTGCAGTATCGAGCAAATCGATACCAGCATCGACGCCCGCCTTGATCGTGGCAATCGCTTCCTCACGGCTCGTCGGGCCCCAGCCCTGGCCGATGCCGCCGCCGCCCAAAGTCAGTCGGCTCACTTCGCCCAAGGCACCGAAGCGATGCTTTTTCATGACCTAAGTCCTGTTCCAGATCGATTCGAATTCGCCGCCACCATTCAGAAGCTGCGCCGGGCTCTTCTTGTCGATGTGTCCGATCAGTCCCTGATAGACGCCATATCCAACCAGTTCCTGCAGTCGCGGCGGAAATGACTTCACCAATTCGGGCGCAATGCCCAACTGCTGGTTCTCCTGCTGGCGGATGAAGCCGGCGCAATAGTTCATCGCGATACCCGTGCGGCGCCTATCCGTCCGGTTCGCGCCGCCACCATGCCAGAGTGAGCCGTCCCAGATGAGCACGCTGCCCTGCTTCATCTCAGCCGGAATGGTATCGTACTGACCGCCATATTCGGGACTGGATTTCTTGTGACTGCGAGGTACCAGTCGCGTCGCGCCGTTTGCGTCGGTAAAATCCGTCAGCGCCCACATGGAATTGCAGATTATCGAGCGGTGCGGCTTGTCGAGCGGTATCACCTGGTCGTCCGAGTGGATCGGTTGCGCCGTTTCGCCCGGATCGATGGCGATGGAAGACAGCGATGAGATCAGGCAACCCTGATCAAGCACGCCTTCGACGATCGGCAGTACGTTCTCGTCTGCCGGCACCAGTGTGAACGGCGCGCCGTACGCAAGCAGATTGTAGATCCGAACGGTTTTGCGTCCCTCGAAGCCGTTCATCGCCGGTTTGACGTTCATCTCACGTTCGAGCCGCGTCAACGATTCGTTCAGCGCATCGGTCAGCTTGGCGTCGAATGCATTCTCGACGATCGTAAAGCCCTCGCGCTTTACCAGCTCGATGTGGTCATCTCTGGTCTTCTGATCCATCAGTGCTCCGTCGGTGCCAGTACGGCCGAAATCGCATTACCGTCGACCGGTTGTCCAGGCTGCAAGCCCAGCAACCTCATGACCGTCGGATGCACGTCTACCTGATCCAGCCGTTTGACTTCTCCCGGTCTCACGCCCGCACCCCACACGTAAAATATGCCGTGCATCTGCACGATGCCTGGATCATAGCCATGCGTGGCGACGATGCCGCCGACCGGCGGCACGAACGTCACTGGCCACAGCCAGTTGACGCCGACCCATTTGGCCCACCAAGGAAACACTTCCGGACCGGCCATCCAGTAGGGAGGATGCGTCAAGAGCATCAGGTCTCCAAGGCGCGGTCCGGTTCCCAAATGCGCGAATGGCGGATAGTGCCCGGTGCGATACACCGTGAAGATGCTCGAATATTGCTGCAGAGACTTCTGCACGCGATCCGCGCTCTCCCCCTTATCGAGATAGAGGAACGAGCTTGCACCATCCGTTGCTTGGCGGGCGTGGATATTATTGTCGTTCATAATCCGGCCGAGATTGACGATCGGCCCCACATCCATCATCCCGTGATCGGTGCCGACGACAAGCGTGCCCTCCCGTCCAGGCGGCAAGGCACGGATCGCCGCCATGAGCTTGCCGGCAATCGCGTCGGCGCGCTTCACCGCGTCTTGCGTCTTGACGCCCGTCACGCCGTTATAGTGCGCCACACTGTCCGGAATGGAGAAATAGAGTGCAATTAATCGCGCGTGTTTGGGACCATTGTCGCGCAGCAGAGCCAGAGCGCGCCCGACGATTG
>JANYBR010000142.1 GCA_025360685.1 Pseudomonadota bacterium | reverse complement strand
CAACGCGGTGCAGATCGCCGAATGCCTGATCAACCGCAAGCTTCTCAAGAAGGCGGCGTGAGTCCGGCGGCGTTCGCGGCGCTGGTCGCGCGCTTCGGTGCGGCCGCCACTGCCGGCGACGGCAAGGCTCTCGCGGAATGCTTCACCGAAGACGGCGTCTATCACGACTACATTTATGGACCGCATACAGGCCGCGCCGCGATTGCCGACATGCTGAAAAATCTCTTCCACCGCGATGCGGCCGGCTATGACTGGACGTTCTTCGATCCGGTGACCGATGGGCGCATCGGCTATGCCTGGTCCGTGTCGCGTTTTGTTTCGACCATCCCGCAATTTAAGGACAAGGAAGTGGTAATCGACGGCATCAGCCGGTTCGTCCTGAAGGACGGGTTGATCGCCGCCTATCATGAGAGCGTCAATGGCGGCGTGGCGCAGGCGCAACTGGGTGTTCCGCCCGAGCGCATGGCCAAGGTGATGAACCGCTGGGCGGCCAATTTCCGCAGCCGTGCCGACGTGGAATCCTATGCCGCAGCGGTCCGCGCCCGCTATGCCAAGGGCTGAGCTTGGCCCGTTGGCCGCTCTGTCGTAAGTCTTCGGCACCGACATTCGAGGGAACTTCATGACGACCATCCGGCCACGCCGCTCCGTGCTCTACATGCCCGGATCGAATGCCCGCGCACTCGAAAAGGCACGCACGCTTCCTGCCGACGCTCTCATTCTCGATCTTGAAGATGCTGTCGCGCCCGACGCCAAGGAGCTGGCGCGGCAACAAGTCTGTGATGCGGTCGAGGCGAAAGGTTTCGGCAAGCGCGAGATCATCATACGGGTGAACGGGCTTGCCACACCCTGGGGCGAAGCGGACTTGGCCGCGGCGGCGGCCGCGAAACCCGATGCGATCCTGGTGCCGAAGATTTCCAGTCCCAAGGACTTGCACGCAATCGAGGACCATCTGCAGCGTCATCATGCCGATCGCGCCATCGCGGTGTGGGCGATGATCGAGACGCCATTGGCGATCCTGAATGTGGGTGCCATTGCGGCGGCTGGCGGGCGGCTCGCCTGCTTCGTCATGGGCACCAACGATTTGATCAAGGAAGCGCACGGCGTGCACACCCAGGACCGCGCCAATCTTTCGGCAGCGCTGGGACTATCGGTTCTGGCGGCGCGCGCCAACGCCATCGCAGTGATTGACGGGGTCTACAACGACATCCAGAACGCCGACGGCTTCAAGGCGACATGCGAGCAGGCCAGGAGCTTCGGCTTCGACGGCAAGACTCTCATTCACCCCAGTCAGGTCGAACCCTGCAACGCCATGTTCGCGCCATCGGTGGAAGACGTGGAAACGGCGCGCAAGCTCATCGCCGCGTTCGAGTTGCCGGAAAACAAGGGCAAGGGAGCCATCAAGCTCGACGGGCGCATGGCCGAACTGCTGCACGCCGAAATCGCCCGCGGCACGGTCGCCATGGCCGACGCCATCGCGGCGTTGCAAGCAAGCTAGGTGAGATGATGAAGACTCGTGCCGGCAACTACTTCGAAGACTTCCGGCTTGGCCAGAAGATCGCGCATGCGACGCCTCGCACGCTGACGGTTGGCGACGCGGCGCTCTACACCGCGCTTTACGGCTCGCGCTTTGCGCTGCAATCGTCGGACACGTTCGCGCAATTCGTCGGACTGCCCAGAAGCCCGCTCGACGATCTGCTCGTGTTCCACACCGTATTTGGCAAAACCGTGCCGGACATTTCGCTCAATGCCGTGGCCAACCTCGGCTATGCCGAGGGACGTTTCCTCAAGCTCGTCCATCCCGGCGAGACGTTGACGGCCCATTCGGAAATCATCGGCCTGAAGGAGAACTCCAACAAGCAGACCGGTGTCGTCTATGTCCGCACGCATGGCATGAATGAGAAGGACGAGCAGATAGTTTCCTATGTGCGCTGGGTGATGGTGCGCAAGCGCGATGCCAGCGCGCCCGTTGCCGAAGCCCATGTGCCGGCGCTGGCAGATTGCGTCGCAGTCGCCGATCTTCACGTCGCGGCGCATATGAACTTCGACACCCTGTTCGACCCGGTGCTCTCCGGTAGCGCGCATCTGTGGGGCGACTATCAGGTCGGCGAGAAGATCGATCACGGCGATGGCGTCACC
Organism: Pseudomonadota bacterium; assembly: GCA_025360685.1. Classification (GTDB taxonomy): domain Bacteria; phylum Pseudomonadota; class Alphaproteobacteria; order Micropepsales; family Micropepsaceae; genus Rhizomicrobium. The sequence continues at coordinate 8,168 of JANYBR010000142.1, read as the reverse complement.
GTCGAAGAAGCCGAACACATGATGGCGACGCGCCTGTTCCAGAACACGGCGCGGGTGCATTTCAACCAGTTCGCCGAGGGCCAGGGCCGTTTCGGCCGGCGGCTGATCTATGGCGGCCACGTCATCAGCCTGGCGCGGGCGATTTCGTTCAACGGGCTCGCAAATGCCTTCACCCTCGCGGCGATCAATGGCGGGCGGCACGTCAATCCGCTGTTCGCCGGCGACACGGTGTTCGCCTGGAGCCAGGTGCTCGACAAGCAGCCGCTAAGCCACCGCAAGGACGCGGGCGCATTGCGGCTGCGCCTGGTGGCAACCAAGAATCTTCCCTGTACGGGTTTCCCCGACAAGGACGACAAGGGCGCCTATCCGGAAAACGTGCTGCTCGACTTCGACTACTGGGCGATCCTGCCGCGCGCATGACGCTGTTCACCCGCTATCGCGCCGCCGTGTCTCGCGGCGAACTCAAAGACGACGCGGCCCAGCGGCACGCGGCGCAAAGCCTGCAGACGCTTGCCCGGGCACTTTCGCACTATCGTCCGGGCCGGCGGCTGTTCTTCGCGCCCGCGTCACCGCCGCGCGGCATCTACATCTGGGGCGATGTCGGCCGCGGCAAGTCGATGCTGATGGATCTGTTTTTCGCCGAGGCACCGGCCAAGGCCAAGCTTCGAACCCATTTCAACTCCTTCATGGTGGAAACCCATGCGCGCATCCACGAAGAGCGCCAGCGTGAGGGCAGCGATGATCCGATCCCGCCGGTGGCGCGCGCCATCGCCGAGCGCGCGCGGCTGCTGTGCTTCGACGAGTTCCAGGTCAGCGACGTCGCCGACGCGATGATATTGAGCCGCCTGTTCGAGCAATTATTCGAGCGTGGCGTAGTGATCGTCGCGACCTCCAACACGTCGCCGGACCGGCTCTATGAGGGTGGGCTCAATCGCCAACTGTTCGTGCCGTTCATCGAAGAGATCAAGCAACGGCTGGACATTGTCGAGCTGAACGGACCGGTCGATTATCGCCTGCAGCGCATGTCGGGCCTGAATGTCTATCTGCATCCGCCTGGCGCGGAGGCCGATGCTGCGATGGATGCGGCATGGCAGAGGCTGACCGATGTCAAACGCGGCGGCGCGGTGAAACTGACGGTGCTCGGACGCACATTGACAGTGCCGCAGACGGCCAAGGGCGTGGCGCGTTTTTCGTTCGAGGAGTTGTGCGCCAGTCCGCTGGCAGCCGCCGACTATCTTGCCATCGCGCACAGCTTTCATACCGTTCTGATCGACCACATTCCAAAGCTCGGCGCCGAGCAGCGCAACGCGGCGCGACGCTTCGTGGTGCTGATCGACACGTTCTATGACGAGGGCGTGAAGCTGATCTGTTCTGCCGCCACACCACCCGATGCGCTCTACGAGACCGGCGACGGCGTCGATGCCTTTCGCCGCACGGCTTCGCGCCTGCACGAAATGCAGAGCGAGGACTATTTGCGGCGCGGTCACGGCACCCATGATACTGTGGTGCATTGAAGCGAACATCCTGAAAGCATCCGGAATCCGGCCTTGGTACGCGACCTTCTGACCGCCTGCGCCTTCATCGCCGTGATGATTCTGGTCTATCGCTATCATCGCGACATCATGGCGGCGCTTGCCCGTTTCGATGCCCGAAACGTCAAGCGCATCGAGGACGAGCAGCGCGACCGCACCGATCCGATCGCCCATTTCCGCCACACCCTGAAAGTCGCCGAAGAACAGGTCGAGGATGTAAGCGAGATCACTGTTCCCGACAACCGGCTCGGCACCGACGTCGTCCGCTACGTCTTCGAAGGCGAACAGTTCACATCGCGCTTCGAGGCGGAACGCGTGCGTGCCGAGAAGATTCGCAACATCGCTCGCGGGTTCTATGTGGAACTGCCCAGAGCACTGGCGGCGCGCAAAAGCGATGACAAGTTGAATTAGCGATAGCTTCTCGCGCCCGCCTTCCATCCTTCGACAGGCTCAGGACGAGGAATTGTAATTGGCCCCCACCTGAGCCCTTCATCCTGAGCTTGTCGAAGGACGAAGGGCGGCGCACTTCACGCCGCTTCGCCCTTCATCAGGCGCGGCAGTTTTCCGACATCGCCGCCGGCATGGCGCATGAAGAAGCGGCGCGCGGGCCCGACCGCATCGACAATTCCCATGCCGACGTCGCGCAGCACCCGTAACGGCGCGATATCGTTGGAGAACAGCCGGTTCAGCCCGTCCATCGCGAACGACATCACCAATGAATCAAACCGCCGCCAGCGTTCATATTTCTTCAGCACAGCGAGGTTGCCGATATCCAGACCCAGCCGCGCTGCGTCGAGGATGATTTCGCTCAGCGCCGCCGCGTCCTTGAGACCAAGGTTGAAGCCCTGGCCTGCGATCGGATGGATGCCGTGCGCGGAATCACCAGCCAGTGCGAAACGCGGCTTCACATATCCGCGCGCCAGATGGAAATTCAGCGGATAGGACCAGCGCGGACCTGCGGCTTTGGCCTTGCCCAGATGCGATCCGAATCTGCGAGCGATCTGTGCGTCGAAGCCTGGCGCGTCCAGCTGCATCATGAGCGGCGCGATGGAATCCCTTTCCGTCCACACCAGCGACGAACGATTGCCGGTCATCGGCAGGATGGCGAACGGTCCGGCGGGGAGAAAATGCTCGTACGCCACGCCATTGTGCGGCTTTTCATGTTCGACGGTGGCCACGATGCCCCACTGTGCATAAGACCAGGAGACCACGCCAAGGCCCATCAGCTCGCGCATCGGCGACTCGCGCCCGTCCGCCGCAATGGCAAGCTTGGCTTTCACCGTTTCGCCGTTCGCCAGTGTCGCAACAATTCCCGCCCCTTCGAGTTTCAGGTCGGTCAGCGCGGCCGGCGCAACCAGGCGCAGATTCGGCAGTGCACTCGCGACCGCGAAAAGTCCGCTGCGCGTGTGACGATTCTCGACGATGTGGCCGAGAGCCGCGGCATGCGCTTCGGCGGCGTCGAAGTGCAACGAGAATGGCGATGGCTCGCCGTTCAACCGGCTGTCCGTCACCAGAATGTCGTTGATCGGCTGCGCGTCTTTTTCGAGATGCGGCCAGATGCCGAGCGCCTGGAACATCCGCACCGACGCGTAGGAGAGCGCACACACGCGCCCATCGAATTTCGCGTCGGTTGCCGCGCTCTGCGGCACCGGGTCGGCGACGACGACATCGAGACCGCCTTTGGCAAGAGCGATGGCCAGGCTGAGGCCGACCATGCCGCCGCCGCCGATGATGACATCCGTGCTTTTCATGCGTCGAACCTAGAGTGATTTTCCGCTGCCGACACCCATGACGGTCAACGTGGTCAGCCGCCCCCTCAGATCGCCGCGGCACTCTCTAACCCATTGAAATCAATAAGACTGCGTACATTCGAACCGCGGTTTTCGCTCTTTCCGCAGCGCTGCGGCGAAATGCTGCCCGGTCCTTTCTCAATCGGGCGATTGCAGAAAATAGTCCTAGTTCGGTCCAATTCAAGGCCGCCTAAAAAATAGGCGAACGAAAAAATTCGCCGTCTTATTGGGCGTTTTCAAGCGTGGATTCGGCCTCGGTTTCGGTCGCCGAATGGAAATATTCTTTAGAATCAACAATCCGGCATTTCGCTGCATCGCGGCACGTTTCTTGATGAAGTGTTAACGCCCGGTTTGGGTCTGGGCGCGAACAAACATGGAAGGACGGCAGATGAAGCTCATCACGGCGATCATCAAACCCTTCAAGCTCGACGAGGTCCGGGAGTCGCTGTCAGCGCTCGGCGTTCAGGGCATGACGGTGACGGAGGTCAAGGGATACGGACGGCAGAAGGGGCACACGGAGATCTATCGCGGCGCCGAATACGCCGTCAGCTTCCTGCCCAAACTGAAAATCGAAGTCGCCGTCAAAAGCGAGATGGCGGACGCCGTGATCGAGGCGATCACCGCCAAGGCCAAGACCGGCCAGATCGGCGACGGAAAGATCTTCGTCACGCCGCTCGAGCAGGTCGTGCGCATTCGTACCGGCGAAACAGATGGCGATGCGCTCTAGAGCCATGCGCAAGACGCGAACAGTCGAAAAAAAGGGGAGTCTTTCCATGATTTTCTCACAGGCAAGAAAAATAGGGCTTGGCATTGTCGCCAGCCTTGGCGCGCTCGCGCTGAGCACGGGCGCGGCGTACGCGGCGGCGGCTCCGCCCGATCCGCTGAACTCCGGCGACACGGCGTGGATGATCACATCGAGCGCGCTGGTGCTGCTGATGACCGTGCCGGGCCTGGCGCTGTTCTATGCCGGCATGGTGCGCAAGAAGAACATCCTGGCCACCGCGGCGCAAAGCTTCGGCGCCACCTGCATCATCACGGTGCTGTGGATGGTCATCGGCTATTCGGTCGCCTTCACGACGAACGCCGACAGCCACCTCAATCAGTTCATCGGCAACTTCAACTCCTTCATGCTCGGAAACATGACGTTGAAGTCGATCAATCCGCTGGCCGGCACAATTCCGGAATCTGTCTACATGTTCTTCCAGATGACGTTCGCCATCATCACCCCGGCGCTGATCGCCGGCGCGATCGCCGACCGCATGAAGTTCTCCGCCTTCATGTGGTTCATGTCGCTTTGGCTGCTCTTCATCTACTGCCCGATCGCCCATTGGGTGTGGGGCGGCGGGTTCCTGGGGCAATGGGGTGCGCTCGACTATGCCGGCGGCACCGTGGTGCATCTGAATGCCGGAACGGCGGGCCTCGTCGCCTGTCTCATGCTCGGCAAACGCACGGGCTACGGCACCGAGAACATGGCGCCGCACAACCTGCTCTTTGCCCTCATCGGCGCATCGTTGCTGTGGGTCGGCTGGTTCGGCTTCAACGCCGGCTCCGCGGTGACGGCGGGCTACAATGCCGGCATGGCGGCCGCGGCAACGCAGATCGCCACGGCCGCGGCATCACTGGGCTGGATGTTCGCCGAATGGATCGTCAACCGCAAACCCAGCGTGCTCGGCATGATCTCCGGCGCGGTGGCCGGTCTGGTGGCGATCACGCCGGCTTCGGGCTTCGTCAATGCCCAGGGCGCCCTGTGGATCGGCGTCGCAGCGGGTGTGGTCTGCTACTTCTCGTCCGTGTGGGTGAAGAAGTGGCTCGGCTATGACGACGCGCTCGACACCTGGGGCGTGCACGGCGTCGGCGGCGCGCTCGGCGCCATGATGACGGGCATGTTCGCGTCCAACGCGATCAACTCGTCGGCTCATGGCTGGCTGATCGACGGCAATTTCGGCCAGATGTGGATCCAGTTCGAGGATGTCGGCATCGTGTTCCTCTATTGCGGCATCGGCACCTTCATCATCCTCAAGGTGATCGACATGATCATCGGCCTGCGCGTCTCGCGCGACGTGGAAGTCGAAGGTCTCGACATCAACCTGCATGGCGAAACCGTGCACGGCTGACGGCCAAGAAAATTCCCCCAACTGGGGCGCTCCGCGAGGGGCGCCCTTTTTGTTTCAGCCTTCCACCAGCGCCAGGAGCTTGAGCGTCGTATTCCAGTTTCGCCCCGTCCCGCGCACGCCCAGGTGCCGCTTGATCAGCGCAACGGTGAACTTGGACCCGCCTGTGCCCTGGGGATAGACGATGTAGAGTTGTTTGCCGACGGCCTCGAATCTCTCCGGTCCGACGATTGCCGCTCGCAAAGCGCCGAGCGATCTGCGGTCCGGCTCACCGGTCAGCGCCATCACGACAAGATGGGCGGGATCGGCCTCTGCTTCCTTGCGGAACGGATTGCTCTCGACCACCCACCGCCACGCGTTCGCATCGCGGACGAGGAAATCGGTGTCGAGTTTGAGACGCTTCACCGCTTCGTCGTGCAGGAGTTTTTCAAGCCCTGCGCCCGCGCGTTTTGGGCTTGTGAACACGACATTGCCGGAGTTGAGCAGTGTCACTGCGTCGCAAAAGCCAAGCGATGCGAAAAACGTCTTGAGGTCGACGGAAGAAATTATGCCTCTGCCTCCGACATTCACCGCCCGCAACAATGCGATCTGTTTGGACATGGCGGTGTTATAGCATTGCGCCCGCTTCGCTCCGCATGCCCCCTACCCCATGAACGCGGGAGGAAACGTGTTATCGTCCGCGTCGACCAACGCGAAGCCCTCTTTGCACCATGCACTTTCCCGGCCGCCTTTCCGCGCTTCCCCCCTCGTCCTTCGCGCAGCTCGCGACGTTGCTCGATCCGCATCAGCCGGGAAAGTCGCCGATCAGTCTGGCGATCGGCGATCCGAACGGCGCGGTACCGGCCTTTGTCAGCGAAGCCATCGCGAAACATGCCAAGGACTTCGGCGTCTATCCGCCGATCAATGGCAGCAAGGAATGGCGTGAGGCGGCGGCGAAATGGCTGGTCACGCGCTTTGGCTTGCCGGGCGCGGCGATCGACCCTGAGAAAAACCTGCTGCCGCTGAACGGCACGCGCGAAGGTCTTTTTCTCGCACTGTTCACTGTGATGCCGGAAAGCAAAGCGGGACAGCGACCTGTCGTTTTGCTGCCGAACCCGTTCTATCAATGCTACGCGGCGGCCGCGCTTTCCGCAGGCGGTGAGCCGGTGTTCGTGCCGGCCACGGCGGCCACCGGTTTTCTGCCCGACTATGCGTCGTTGCCCAAAGCGGTGCTGGAGCGCACGGCGGCGGTCTATATCTGCTCGCCGTCCAATCCCGAGGGCGCCTGCGCCAGCGAAAGTTATTGGCGCAGCCTGTTCGCGCTTGCCGAGCAGTACGACTTCGCCGTGTTCGCCGACGAATGCTATGCCGACATCTATCTGAATCGACCGCCAGCAAGCGCGCTGCCGATGCGTGGCGCGCCCTACGCGCGGCTGCTGACTTTTCATTCGCTCTCGAAGCGTTCCGGCCTGCCGGGATTGCGCTCGGGCATCGTCGCAGGCGATGCGCAGATGATCGAACGCTTCCGTGGCTTTCGAAACTATGCCGGACCGCAAGTGCCGTTGCCGATCATCGCCGCTTCGACCGCTGCGTGGTCCGATGAAGCGCATGTGATCGCCAATCGCGAGGGCTATCGGGAAAAGTTCCGCCTGGCGCAGCGCATGCTCGGCAACCGCGCTGGATTTCGCATTCCGGAGGGCGGATTTTTCCTCTGGCTCGATGTCGGCAATGGCGAGGAGACGGCGCTGAAACTCTGGCGCAAGGCCGGTGTGCGCACGCTGCCCGGCGCCTATATGGGCCGAGAAATCGAACCCGGGAAAACCCTTACAAACCCTGGCTTTTCCTACATCCGTGTGGCGCTCGTTAACGACCTATCAACCATTATGGCGGCACTCGAAAGGATGGTCGAAGTCCTGGACACGGAGCGGGCATGAGCCAAGCCACGCGGCGGATGATGGCGGGCGGCGTCTACCAGCCGCGGTCCAAAAGCGCAGCCATGGCGGACGCGCTGGCCGAGGCGCGCCGCTCTCTGGCGCATCTGACGCAGATCGTCATACGGCGCAGCGTGGCGGTGGTGCTGATCCTGAGCACGACGGCCGCCCTCGTCGCACTGTTCAGTTACGATTCGCGCGACGCCAGCCTGAACAACGCAACCGGCGTTGAACCCTCCAATCTTCTGGGCGGTCTTGGTGCGACGGCGGCGGACCTGCTGTTGCAAGGCTTCGGTCTGGCCTCGATCCTGTTCCTCGCGCCGCTGCTGTCCTGGGGGTTCGTTGCGATGCGCGGCAAGACCTTGCGCCGCGTGTTCTGGCGCGGCTTCGCCTGGCCGATGGGAACGTTCCTGGTCGCGGCCGGCCTTGGTATTTTTCCCGCGCCATTGACGTTGCCGGCCGGAACGGGCGGACTGATAGGCATCTCCGTCGCTGGGCTCTCGGCGCGGGCCGGCGAGGTATATGGCCAGAGCTGGATTGGAATCGTCATGCCGTTGCTGCTGCTGGCGGCTGGCTTGCCGCTGGCCTTCATCGCCACCGGCTTGCGCGCCAAACCGGTCCTGCGCGGGCTTGCCAATATTCCGGCGGCATTGCTTTGGGCAGGATCGCTGCTCCATATCCCGCGCCTGTCGTTGGCGCGCGACTACGACCATGACGAACTGGAGCCTGAGTTCTACGAGGACTCCGACGACGATGGTTATGCGCTCGACGTTGCGCCCCAGCCCATCGCCGCGACCAGGCTTGCCGAACGCCGCGAGAGCCGGG
>JANYBR010000050.1 GCA_025360685.1 Pseudomonadota bacterium | reverse complement strand
GGCGGAACGGATGTCGATCTTGCTGAGGTAGCAACCTTGGCCTTGTGCGTTCACCATGTCTACCGCGTCGTCGAACCGCGCCAAGTCGTGATCCAAGTAAACGTGAATGCGTACACCCATCGCCCGACCAATCTTAGAGCGGTTTTCATGTGGCAGTAGCACCATATCCACAGTGCAGGATGTACCCAAGGGCGTCCTGGGCGCTGACTGCCAGCAATGATGTTCCGATGGCATCGATCAGCGCATCCACGGTCCGGGCCGCCAGCTTTCGCAGCATCGCCTTGACCTTCGAGATCGCCATTTCGATGGGGTTGAAGTCGGGGGAGTAAGGCGGCAGCCGCATCACTTTGGCTCCCACGGATTCCACCAATTGATCAATCCGCGGCGACTTGTGAGCCGGGAGATTGTCCAGGATCAGCACCTGTCCGGGTTTGAGCTTTTCGATCAGGAACTGCTCGACGAAGCCGACGAAGCACTCGGTATTCATCGCACCGTCGTAAGCCACCGCCGTCACAACGCCCGTGAGGCTCATGGCCGCGACGGTACTGAGGGTTTTCCAGTGCCCGTGCGGCGTCTTGCACACCACCCTTTGGCCCCGAGGGCCGCGGGCGCGGGTACGGGCCATGTTGGTCGCGGCCCCGAATTCGTCGAGGAAAACCAGGTCCTGGACCTTCACCGTCGCGAACTGCCCGAACCAGACGTCGCGTTTCTCCTTGACGTCGGGCCGGTCCTGCTCGGCGGCGTGCGTGGACTTTTTTTTAGCGTCAGCTTCAGCTTTTGGGTCGCACGCCAGACCGTTGGAACGCTGGCCGCGCCGCCCAGCGCCGCGGCCAGTTCCGCCAGCGTCATGTCCGGCTTGGCCTCGATCAACTGCCGCAGCTGTTCCAACTCGGCCTCGCGGAGCTTGCGGGTGTCGGGGTGTTGGTGGGGCAGGGGCTCCAGCGAGTCGGTCAACTTCCTCCGCTGAATCAGCCGCCGCACCCATGAGGCGCTGCACCCCAACTGCTCGGCGGCCTCGATCGACGAGCCGCACTCGTCGTAGGCTTTGGCCGCCACGATGCGGAATTCCATCGAGTAGGTTTCCATGCCGTCGTCCTCCTTGCGACACGGAACATAACTACTTTCGGGCGCGGGCGCTATAGGCAAGTGAAAATTGCTCTAGACTCACTGGGTTGGACTCATATGACAACGAAGCCATACTTGATGAACTTCGGCGCGTCGCCGGGGTGTTTGGCAACGCGCCCTTCACACAATCGCAATTCGACCAAGAGGCAGATGTTAGAGCAGTAATCAGTTTGCTGTCGCGCTTTTCGCGTTTGCTTGTTAGGCTGTCGTCTTTGCCCAAGGGAGTTTTGGCATGGACGCTTATTCTACGAAGATGCGGGAGTTGGTGTTAGATGCGTACGATCAGGGACTTAAAACCAAAGCGGTGGCCAAACGATTCAAGGTGAGCCCATCGTGGGCACGGCGAGTCAAACTGCGCAACAGGCTGCAAATCCAAAGCCCTATCCAACAGAAGCATGGACCCGACCCCAAACTGACCGAAGCACACCGACAGGAATTGGCCGAACTGGTGAACGCAACTCCCGATGCCACGGTGAAGCTACTGCAGGAGCGACTGAACCAGCCGGTCAGTGTCAGCACCATCTGCCGGGCACTGACCGATCTGAAGTTGGTGCTAAAAAAAAGTCGCTCCACGCCAGCGAGCGGGATCGGCCCGACGTGAAACGCAAGCGGGAAGAGTGGGAGCAGTGCCTGCCGGGCGTGAACCTGGATCAGCTTGTGTTCTTCGATGAATGTGGGGTCAACACGAAGATGGTCAGAACACATGGCCGCTGCCTCCGGGGCCAGCGACTGACCGATTCGGCACCCGCCGGACACTATCGCACGTCGACACTCCTGTCGGCGATGCGTCTGGACGGAGTCGTCGCTCCGCTGTTGCTGGATGGCGCGGTAAACGCCCATGTATTCGCCGCGTACATCGAGGAGTGTCTGGCCCCGGCATTGCGGCCCGGCGACATTCTCATCATGGACAACCTGCCGGCTCACAAGAGCGTGCGGGTAACCCAGGCGATTGAGGGTATTGGCTGCACGCTGGTGTATCTGCCACCGTACTCACCGGACTTGAGCCCGATCGAGAACATGTGGTCGAAGGTAAAGGCGCGTATGCGGGAGATCGCCGCCCGAACCTATGAAGCGGTGGTCGACGCCGTAGGGGTATCACTCGGGGCCATTACCCGCGATGACTGCGACGGATACTTTCAACATTGCGGCTATGGCGATACATCAACTTGGTAAATGCTCTAGGCCCAGCAAGTTCCTCAAGAAGTACCGCAACGGCATTCGACTTGCCGGCACCGGTGCTG
>JANYBR010000304.1 GCA_025360685.1 Pseudomonadota bacterium | reverse complement strand
TCAAACGTCGTCGTGCGCTTGCGTGGGACGAGAGCGAAGAGTTCTTCCTCACGCCGGTCGATCGGGTCGTCCGGATTCGCCGGCAGGACGGGCGGTGCTTCGTACACACTCGACGGCAGATAGGAGAGAAAGCGCTTGGATTGCGCGATCGCGTCTTCTTCGGTTTCGGCCAGATTATCGACGGACCCATTCCGGCAATGGATGTGCCAGCCACCGAGGTCTTCCTTCGTGATGTCATAACCCATCGCATGACTTACGACTGGTGGTCCGGCGACGAACAATTGGGCAATGTCGCGCACCATGACGGAGAAATGACCGAGAACCGCCTTGGCGGCGCCGATACCGACGACGCTGCCGAGTAATATATTGATCACGGGCACCTGTCCCAACTGTTCGGCGTAAAGCGAACTGCCGAGATGTCCGGGAAGGAACGAGCCGCCACCGCCGGCGACACGAGGACGGCCAGCCGTGATGGCGCCCGAGCTTTCCTTTGCCGTAGCTTCGCCCTGATTTTGTTGTTGCGGCACCATAGCAGCGACGCTTCCACCCCCGGACGAACCGTCGAGAAGCCTTATGGAGGGACAACGCCGTTCGACGGAGAGCTTGTCTAGATGGCGGCTCTTGGCACCGATCGCGCCATCGGCATGACCGCCACGCGATGTAAAGTCGTCGGCGCAGACGACGCTCGTTCTTCCCTCGATTGTGCCCCATCCGCCGACGTGATTGGCCGGAGTGAAGTCGACAATGCGGCCCTCATGATCGTAGCTGACGAAGCCCGCGAGGCTGCCAACTTCGCGAAAGCTGTCCTTGTCCAAAACCAGATCGATTCTCTCGCGACACGTCAGTTTGCCTCGGCTGCGCTGGCGCACGACGCCGGGATCCTTTGAACCTGGCGCAAATCTTTTGTGCGCAATGCTCTGCAGGGCTTTAACTTCGGCGAGCATGGGCGCCCAGGAATCGTCGCCATATTGGCGCGGCGGCGCGACGGCCGCGGCACGCGCATCAGGTTCAATTGTTGCAAGCACCTGCCCCGCGGCGACGCCGTCGCCCGACGCGCCCGCATGAATAGCCCTGACCACGCCTGCGACCGGTGCGGTGAGAGCAGTTTCCATTTTCATGGCGCTGACGACGACCAGTGTGTCTCCGGCACTGACCGCTGTTCCCGAGACGACGCTGACCTCGACAATCGTGCCCGACACCGGACTTTCGACACCATGCTCACCCTCCTTAACTTCCAGGGACGGCACGGTTGTCGGCATCGCGCCTCTCACGTGCGCACCGCGGCCGCCAATAAGTGCGGAAGCCTGCTGTTCGAGCAGCTCAAGAGAATTCGATGTTGATTTGCCGTGGTCTGCTCCGAGCTCGGCATTCTCGTTCAGCAACGTGGTTCGCGCGTCGCCCGCGCGCACGCTCGGATGCGAAAGGATCTGGCCCAGTTGACGAAGGTTTGTCGGCAGGCCCGCGATGTGAAACTCATTCAGTGCGGCGCGTGTCCTGTCGAGTGCCGACTTATAAGAACGCGTTGAGTTCGAACGGCCGATTAGCTTGGCGAACATGGGATCGAATTGCGGTGGCGGTGCATAGCCCAGATAGCCGCAGGAATCGACACGGATGCCTGGACCCGCCGGCTCCTTGTAGGCGGTAAGCGTTCCAGCACCACGTGCAACGATGCGCGCTTGCACGGCAAACCCGTCTGGATTTGGAACGGCGTTCTGATCCGCAATGCCTAGCTCGGCGAGCGTTGCACCGGCGGCAATGCGGAACTGGGCCTCGACGAGATCAATACCTGTTACTTCCTCGGTGACCGTGTGTTCAACCTGAATGCGCGGATTGCACTCGATGAAATGGTACTCGCCGCGCTCCGGGTCCAAAAGAAATTCGAATGTCCCTGCGTTCGCATATGCCCCGGCGCGCGCGAGCTTGATCGAGTCGTCACACATGCGTTGGCGCAGTGCGCGATCAAGATTGGGTGCCGGTGCTATCTCAATGAGTTTCTGGTTCCTGATCTGGATCGAACAATCGCGCTCATGCAGGTGAACAATGTTTCCGTGTCGGTCCGCCAGGACCTGAATCTCAATATGCCGGGGCCGTGAAACGAGTTTTTCGAGAAAGACTGCTCCGTCGCCGAACGCCGCTAGCGCTTCGCTCCGGCACCGCGCAAGCGCCGCAGCCATTTCGGATTCGCTCTCGACGGCTCGCATGCCGCGCCCGCCGCCGCCGGCAACGGCCTTGAGCATCACAGGATAGCCGATCTTGCCCGCTATCGCGGCAGCATCTTGGACGCTCGCGACGGTCTGCGAACTGCCTGGAAGTATCGGGATGTCGAGTGAGCGCGCGAGGGACCTAGCTTTCGTCTTGTCGCCGAAGAGGTTCAAGGTTTGCGGATCGGGGCCGACAAAAGTCAGGCCTGCGTCGATGCAGCGCTGCGCGAATGCTGCGTCCTCGGAGAGAAAGCCGTAGCCAGGGTGCACGCAATCACAGTCCGTGCTCTTGGCCGCGAAGATTACGGCGTCAATATCAAGGTAGGCTCGAACCGGATCGACGGATGCTCCGATCGCGACCGATTGCGTCGACACGCGCGTGTGAAGCGATAACGCATCGGCTGGCGGATAGATGCTGACGGTTTTCATGCCGAGCATGGATGCCGCGCGGGCGATCCGGATCGCGATTTCGCCTCGGTTCGCTATCAAAACCCGCTTGAACATCAGGCTCTCCCGGCAGCTGCAGTGAAAGATCATGTGTTGCCTTGGCATGCCAGCGCAAGCGCCGGAAACGTCCACATGAATCCCCTACGTCGGGCACGCATTGCTCATTATGGCCAGTTCGAAAGACGAAAGTCCTTAGCGGTGGTTTCACGGTCCACTCTGGCTGGAAGGCGGAAGTAGGGTGCGCGCGTTGGCACTTCCGCTTGGGCTGCCTATTGTTGGGCCGTCAATGCGCGGAGTTGCGCTCGTGAACAGTAAGTTCGAAGCCGTGATGGATGGCCTGGTCGACCGTGGTGGCCCCGGTGCCGCGGTGGGCGTGCATGGCTGGGTCTGCGCGCCCTAGCAGTGACGTTTTAGTTCGCGAGTGATCAGCACTCCGAGCAACAGCGCAGGACCACCATGGGCCTGCCATGCGCGATTTGTGCCTCGTTGGATAACGACTTGCCGCGGCTTCAAGTGGGTCTCACCGTCTTCCAGTATCAATGAGACGTCTCCCTGAAGCAGGCAGATGATGTCGGTGGAGTGGCTCTCGTGCATCGCAGGATGGCGCGATTGATCGATTACGTGGTGTTCGCCCCCATACGCAGCAAAGCGTGCGCGCACAGCTTCATCGAGACTGGACTTGGGAACACCTTCAGGAGAGGGAGTGACCACAAACCATCGCACCTGCATTTTGCCGTCAGGCGGTCGCACTATCGGGCGGCTCGGACCCAGATCGCTGTTGTCGCGAGGATCGAGCGATCCAGAGACAGCATCTTGCCAGATCTCGAACAACCCGCCGAGTTCCGGGCTGCCAACCTCAGACGATGGGCCACCATCGATGATCACGACAGACTTGCCCCCAGCATTGTCGCCAGTAGCCACACGGCGCATTGCATCTCGGAACGACGACACAAGTTCCTCCTCTTGGAGTTCGCGTCAGTTGGACAGGGACATCGTTGCCGCCTCATCCGACGCGCAAGGCAAGGGCAACGGAGATGGGCCGAACGGCACGCGCTTTTATCGCCGGGGCTTGCGTGTGCGAATCCGGTCGAAGCCCTGCTTGATTGCGGAGAAACGTGCCTCGATTGCTGGTTCAAACTCGGTGTCAGTGAAGATGTATGGCCAGTCGTTCTCGATACCCTCGCGAACGAGTTCGCCGACATAGAGAGGGTCAATGCCATGCGCGACGCGGTCTCTGACCATCTTGATGATCTCTACGGTCGGCGCATCCCCTGGCGGACTCTCAACCTTTCCGGCGAAGCGCGATGGAAGATTGCGTCCCGAGTCCATAATGTGCGTGCGGATGAAGCCGGGGCAAAGAACCGAAACGCCAATCCCGCGCGGAGCGAGCGAAACGCGCAGACCTTCCGAGAGTGCCACCACACCATATTTCGTCACATTGTAGGTGATTGATCCTCCGCCAGAAATCAGTCCGGCAATGGACGCCGTCGATACAATCTGTCCGCCCTCGGCATGTTTTTCGATCAAGGGACCAAAAATCTCAAATCCCCAAATCACCGACATAAGATTGACGCCGAGGGTCCAATTCCAGCTTGCATCGGACCACTGGCCGTAACCACCACCGCCGCCGACACCGGCATTGTTGACCAGAATGTGGACCTTGCCGTAACGAGCGACGGTCGCGTCGGCTGCCGCCTGAAGTTCGGACTTCAGCGAGACATCGGCCTTGACACTGTCCACGTCCGCGTTGGTGCGTCTGAGAGATTCCAGTGCGGTCTTTAGTGCAGCCTCTTCGATGTCGCAAAGCATCACCTTCACACCTGCCTGGGCAAGCGCGGTTGCAATGCCAAGTCCAATCCCGGACGCCGCCCCGGTCACAAACGCAGTCTTCGCAGACAAGTCCTTCATTTGGTGATCCCCGACAATGTGCAGACTGCATGAGTCAGTTTCGGCGAATGCGGCTGACGTCCCGACGCCCCAACAAGCTGCGTCGCTAGCTCGTGCCTTCCAGAATCAGTCGCTTCTGCTTTTCCGTGAAAGCGTGCAGTTTGTTCATGTAGCCAAAGCGCACATAGTCCCGGCCGGCCGCGGACATCTTGTCGAACCAGTCGTCTTCACCCAGCATCTCGCCAAGTCGAGGCGCGTTGCGGTGGAGCATCTGGACGTCGGTCTTTTTCGGCTCGAGGCTGCGCAGAATTCCGCGATTGAAATGCGCGTGTAGCGTCACCCGGTCGCCCGGTTCCGAACGATCTCCCTGCCAATGCCAGACTCCATGAGTGAAGTAGACGACGGAACCCTTCGGCATCTCGATCGGCACGGCTGCATTGTGACCTTCGCCCGGGCGTGGCGCGCGGCGCATCTTGTGGCTCCCCGGAACGATCCAAGTGGGTCCCGACTCTGTCCGCCAATCCTCGAGCGCCCATACCCCAACCCCGGTCATGGCGAATTCCGGATAGGGCTCCGGCACGTGGGCATAATCGGTGTGGATGGGAATGACGCCTGCGCCGGGGCCCTTGCGGATCGAACTGAATGAAGCGATGACCGCGCCACGGCCGAGCGATGCGTCGACGAGCGTCATGAGCAAGGGATTTTGGATCAGCTGCTCGAACTCGCGCCCATGATAAAGCATCCAGTTCATGGAAAATGACTGGTGCGGCAGCAACGCGCGCAGCGTTGCCGCGCGCACCTCGTCCGCGAATTGCGGCGAGATCGCGCGCTCGATAATCGTATAGCCCTTTTCCTCCATCTCGCGAATGCGGGCCGACAGACCCTGGCGGTCCGCGCGATGCGCGAGATCGGGATTCTCGACTGTTCTGCGGCCCATATGATCGTGAAGCAGCAATAGCATCTCGCTCACGGCATCGTTCTGGAGACTGCCTCTCACCCGAACTGCATCCTTGCCGAACACCGTGCCGGCTTCGCGGAACATCGCCTCCTGCGCACCGGGCGCCAGCAATCCGACGAATTGCGCCATCGTCAGAGCGGCCTGATAGTCGCCCTCGACCACGAGATCAGCGTCTGCGTTGAAATCGCGCGCGACCGTCATAGTCTGACCGTCATAGCGCAGGCTCCAGCTCACCACACCGCCAGGAGACTTCAGATGCGGCGGTGCGTGGGTGAAGCGCTCGCTGACGGAAAACGGCTTGTCTCCAAGTTTTTCCATTCGCCGAGCCACTTCGTGTTCAAGGAAGGTCCGTGCTTCCTCGAGCCACGCATCGGACAGGAATTCGACATGGTGTGGCAGCGTGATCATGCAGTCTCCTGGCGCGTCCTACTCAGACCTTGGCGCAGCCGGAGCGGACCGCGATGCTATGCGCGCTTGAAGCCGCACCGCAACGCGGCCCTTTGGTTGCACAGCAACAAAATGTGGACGGATCGGCGCCGACGTCCCGGACCCGTAACGTCAAGCTTGCTTTCCGTCTGGCTGATGTTCGCCGAACAGCGCACGCAATTCTCGCTTCAGAACTTTGCCCGTGGCCGTCCGCGGCAAGTCGGACCCGGTCAACCGGAATGCGGTTGGAATCTTGAATTGCGCGAGCGAGCGACCCAGGGCCGCCTGCAGTTCGGCCGGAAGATTGTCCGAGCTGGCGGCATCGCGCACCTGGATGACGGCGGCCACCTGCTCGCCATATTTGGCGTCCGGCACACCGATCACCGCCACGTCCTTGACCATCGGGTGCTCGAGTATCGCCGCTTCGACTTCGGCGCAATAGACATTCTCGCCGCCGCGGATGATCACGTCCTTTTTCCGATCAACAACATAGTGAAAGCCGCGCGCATCGCGGTAACCCAGATCGCCCGTGCGGAACCAGCCGCCGGCGAACGCGATCTCGGTCGCCTCCGGATTGTTCCAGTATCCCGATATGACGTTCGGGCCGCGAACCAGCAACTCGCCGATCTGGTCTTCCCCCAGCTCAATACCGGCGTCGTCCACAATCTTCACGTCCGCTGTCGCGACTGGCCGCCCGATGCTGTCCGGCTGCGCGTGATAGTCCATGCCGCTGTTGGTGATGATCGCACTCGTCGTCTCCGTCAGGCCATAGCCGTTGGACGGAGAGGTTCTCATCTCGAACTGTTTTCCGATCTGGCGAATGAGGTCAGGCGGCACGGACGCTCCACCGGACGCGATGCCGACGAGAGAACTGACATCGGCGCCGGAGACCCGCGCATGCTCGAGCAGCTGGCGCACCACCATCGGCACGGCGGCGACGCTGTTCAGTCGGTGCGTCTGGACGAGTTCGACGCCTTCGGCGGGATGCCACTTGTACATCAGCGCAACCTTCGCTCCGGTTCCGGTCGCCAGGTAAAGGCCGCTCATTCCGCCGATATGGAAGAACGGAAAGGTTTGCAGGATTCCTGCCTGCGGCGCGTCCTTGAAATTTGGCGGCGAGAAGTCGCCCAGCAAGCCTTTCGCAATCGCTCCGGCCAGCAGCGTGTTCATGTAGTTGGTGACATGATTTCGATGCGTGGCGACGGCGCCCTTCGGCTTTCCGGTCGTGCCAGACGTGTAGAGGATCGTCGAGAAGTCGGACGGCGAGATATCAGCCCTCGGTAATTCGTCAC
>JANYBR010000029.1 GCA_025360685.1 Pseudomonadota bacterium | reverse complement strand
GGCGGAACTGGCGCGCACCTGAGCGCTGCCAGTGCCTCGCAAGCCAAGTTCGCGCCGAATTTCCGCTCAGGTTGTGCGCCATGCCTGGATCGGCACAAGCAGATCTATTCACGATCTTGTCTTAATGAGCACGAATCTTATCTTGATTGATTGGGTATTGGCTGCGATCTTTACTGTGTTTATTCTGGATTCACAGGCTGGCAGACAAGACCGGACGGCGGAAACCCGCTCCCGCAACGTAACGCGAAAAGTCGATCCCGGCATGAAGGGCAAAGCAGGCGCAAGCACCATCGGGCGTCTCTCCGCCGCCTATACAACTGCCCTTGTCAGCGAGGTACTGCATCGCACCTCTCTGGATTTTCTCGATGTGCTGATCACCATGACGATCTCCAGTGCCGGCGTGAGGCATCTGCTGATTCCGGCTCCTGCCGGCCGGGTCGCCGCGAACCCGGGCGCCTCCGTGCGCAGCGAGGCTCCGCGCGGCATCAGCCGCAACGCGATCAGCCGCTCGCTCAACGTGCCGCTGGAAACCGTGCGGCGCCGGGTGGCGGGGCTGCTCGAGAAAAAGGTGATCCAGGAACGCCTCGACGGGCTGATGGTCCCCGAAGCAAGCCCGCTGGGTGAAATCGCACAGGGCAGGGAATTGCTCGCGCTCAACGCCAAGATCGTGCGGGCGCTGTTCCGTAACCTGAAGTCGCTCGGCGTCAGGTTGGATTGAGCGCGCCTTGTCCGTCGCCGGGACGGACGAGGCGGCCCCTTCTACTTGATGGCTTTCAGTTCGGTGGCGGTCTGCGTTGCGGCCTTCTGTGCCGTCGCCAGGTCCGCCGCCGCTATTCCGGCCCGCGCCGAATTGGCCGCGGTCTCCAGAGCCTTCTTCTTTGCCGCATCGGTCTCGTCGGGGATGGCACCGCTGCCCGAGCCGGCGCAGGGATTGATCTGCTTGGCATCGAAGCCGGTGCCACCGGCGCCGACCAGGCAATTGAGCGTGTGATGCAGGTGCATCTGCACGCCGTCGAGGGCGGCAGCCTGGCTGGCGAGCGTGGCATGCGTCGCCGCCGTGGTGATTTCGCCCGTCACGTCGGCCGCCACGGCACAGACCGGCGCGAGCATCAGGGCGGCCACCGCCGCCCCGATCAGCATGTCGTGTTTCCTGTTGCCCATGGCGATCTCACCACACCGTTGCGAGATTGCGCTGCAGGCGTGCCGTGCCCTTATTGTGCACGCGATTGGCAAGGATCGACGAGACGGTCACGTCGCTGCCGTAGAACTCCGAGTTCCACTGGTCGCGCGCCTTCACGACCGAACCGTTGAAGGTCAGGCCGCCATAGGCGCCCGTGCCCGAGGCCCACACGACGATGTCGCCGCCCTGGCCGCTGGTGGCACCTTCCGCCGCCGAGCTCAATGTCACCACGGTGATGCCGGCGCCGGCGCCGAGCTTGAACGAACTCGCCTGGATGCCCTTGAGGGCGCGGTCGGTCATGATGATGAAGACCAGTTCGGCTTGCTCGAGGCCGATCTGCAGGCCGAAGGAGGCCGAGCCCAGCGAGTAGAAGGCCGGTGAACTCCAGTTGCGTCCATTGTGCTTGAGCAGCACGCCGTCGCCGCCTTCCGCGCCGAAGATAAAGCCGCCCTTCACAAGGCGCGGAATGATCAGCACCGCGCGGGCGCGATGGATCATGCCCGCCGCGACCGAAAAGGCCGGATCGCTCTTGAGATGGTTGACCGTCTGGTTGGCGTGATCCAGCAGCTCGGTCTGGTCCGAAGCCTGCGCGGCCGGTGCCGCAAACATCACCGAGCTCAATGCGGCCGCAACGGCCAGCTTTACAAACATCCTCATCGCATTATTTCCTTCTTGAATTGGTGCCCGATGCTAGTCGATTTGCGCGGGCGGGAGAACGGCAGAATCGAAGGCCATGGGGCCCGCCGCACAGGATTGGTAGGCGCGATACGGCCGGCAGGCTGTATAGAAGTGAACAGGTTTGCCGATTTCGCTTCGCGAACCAGGGTTCCGTTCCCTGGCTTTTCCTGCCTTGAAGCGGGGGTTGCAAGCCCCTACATCAAGCCGGTGCGAGGGAGTGTGCGATGACCGATATTTCGCCCCAACCGACCGTTCCATTCGCCGCGCCATCCGGCACCGACACCCGCAGCCTGGCGATTATCGTCTACGGTCTCTATCTCGGAGCGCTGCTCTGCGCCGGCCTGTCCGGCCTGGCGGGCGTGGTGCTCGCCTACATCAAGCGCGACGAAACCAAGGGCACGATCTGGGCGAGCCATTTCGAGAACGCCATCCATGCGTTCTGGGTCTGGTTCGGCCTGTGCGCCATCGGCGTGCTGACCGCCTGGTTTCTCGTCGGCTTTCTCTTCATCGCCGCGGGCTTCGTCTATTTCATCTATCGCACGATCAAGGGACTGATCCTGGCGATCGAATCCAAGCCCTATGCCTGAAGCGCCCGCCCGCGACGCGCCGGACTCCGATCTGCGCACGATCCTGCTGATCGCCTATGGCCTGTTCGTGCTGGCGATCCTCAACGGCGCCAGCGCGATCGCCGGCGTGGTGCTGGTCTATATCAAGCGCGGCGACGCGCGCGGCACGCGGTGGGAGGGTCACTGCCGAAACCTGATCCGCGTCTTCTGGATCAGCCTGTTGGTGATGGTCATTGCGCTTGCGGTTCTGCTTCAGGCGTTCGGCGGGCTGGCCTTCTCGCTCTTCGCCACCAACGGAAATCCACCGCCGGAAATGATCGGTTGGCTGATCGTCCTGGTGCCGGTGTTCTATCTTGGCGCACTGCTGTTTTTGATCTGGTATCTCTACCGCACCCTGCGCGGTCTCATGCGCGCGCTCGAATCGCGGCCCTACTGACGGCGCGCAATCGGCGGCCCGTTACTCGTCATGGTGGCGGAAGCGCGCAATGTTGTCGCGCGGCCGGTGCGCGGTGGCGTGCGGCATCGCCTTGGGCCGCGCGAAGAACCAGCCGAGCAATCCCAGCATCAGGGCGAGCGCGAATGAGTAGGGCGCGAAGCCGTAGATCTGACCCGAGACGTCGGCGGCGGCATGAAAACTCATGCCCATTTGCGCGCCCCACAGCGCACAGTCGCCGATACCGGAATCGTTCACATAGCAGCCGGAATATTTCGCCGAATAGACTGCCGCCATGGGCAGCATCAAAACGGCCAGCGGCAGCAGCAGCAGCGTGGTCGCCGCCAGCAGCGGACGGCGCGCCAGCAATCCTGCGATGGTTGCAATCAGCGAGACGGTGATCAGGAACATCGAATTGTCGCCGACGGTCCAGGCCAGATCGAGCGCGTCGCGCAATCCGCCGCCGAGCGCGATGCCGTGGCAAAGCTGCGGCCCCGGTGTGCATTGTGCGGCCATCGCGACAGCGCGCACGATCCACACCATCAGCGAAGGACCCAGCAGGAAGACGACGCAGCCCATCCAGATTTTGAGCGGCGTGTTCCCCTTGGGCGCATCAAGGTCTTCGTCGTCGACCATGCGGACATATTAATCATGTCCGGGCCCGCATGGCGCAAAAATCCGCGGCGATGCTTAATGGGCCGCGGTAAATTTTACGGCACTACGCCTTGGTCGACGGCCGATCCTTCATCCGGTTGAACCAATTGGCGATATTCTTGAACTCTGGATTGAGCGGCTGGCCGACCTGGCCGCCGAATTCCAGAAAGCAATAAAGCAACACGTCCGCCAGCGTCAGCCGCTTTCCTGCCACAAATTCCTTGCCCGCGATCTGGCCGTCCATCCATTTGATGCGGTCCTGGGCGATTTTTTTCAGCCCGTCGGCGGCTTCCGGCACTGTGACGATGCGGTTCTGGAACAGGGCCAAGCCCTGGCTGAAGCGAAAGCCGTTGGCCAGTGGTTCGCAGATGTTGAGGTCGATGCGCCGCGTCCACATGCGGGTCTCGGCTTTTTCTTCCGCCGTGCTTCCGATCAATGCCGGCTTGGGAAACTTGTCTTCGAGATATTCGCAGATCGCCGTGACCTCGGAGAGGTACGAACCATCGTCCAGTTCGAGGGTCGGCATCTGGCCGTGCGGATTGCGCTTGAGATGCTCGGCCTGGCGGTTCTCGCCCTTCATCAGGTCGACGTCCTGGCTGGGGATCTTGATGCCCTTCTCCGCCATGAACATGCGCACCACACGCGGATTGGGTCCGATCGAATTGTAGAATTTCATGGCGTGTCTCCCTTGCTTTTCGCCGGACCCTAAGCGGCGGCACCTGACGGGTCAAACACGCCGTGGCGGAAGTCTGCAAAGAAAAAGCCGGGAGGCTTTTGACCTCCCGGCCCTTTTTGTCTGTGCTATTGCGGCTGAGTCTATTCGTGGAGTGTCAGGGTCAGGCCGTACGTCGCCGGATCGCCCGGGAACACACTGATCGCGGAATTCACGGACAGTGCGCCAAAAGCCTGCTCGGCGGGCGTATTGAAGGCCACGACATTGTAATGCTCGTTGAAGATGTTGCGACCGAACAGCGCCACTTCCCACATATCGTCGGAACTGCGCATACCGATCTGGCCGTTCACCAGTGCGAAGCCCGGCTGCAACTTGTTCGGATTGAGGTCCGAACCGGTGTTGTAGCTCGAACGATAGTTCGCGTTGAAGCTGATGAAACCGTTCGAGCTCCAGAAGCCCAGCGGCGTGGTGTAGTTGACGCCGCTGTTGATGGTCCACAGCGGTGCCTGGGTAAGGCGCTGGCCGTTGGGGCAAACCGGAATGAGCAGCGAGAGCGCAGGTGTCAGCGGCGGACAGATCGATACTGCGTCATGGCCATACTGTGAGTCCGCGTAAGTCACGGAGTTGTTGAGCGTCAGTCCATCGAGCGGCTCGACCGTCGTCTCCAGTTCGAAGCCGTCGGCAAAGGCGTGCTTGAAGTTCGTCACCGCAAACGTCAACCCGTTGAAGGTGTTGAGCTGGAAATCGCGAAAACGTTCGTGGAACAGCGTCAGGTTCACGATCGCCCTGCCGTCGAACAGCTGTGAACGCGCACCCAGCTCGATGTTGTCGTCATACTCCGCCTTCACGAAGGCATTGACGGCGCCGGCATTGTGCCAGCTTGGATCCAAGTTGAAGGGTGCGGCCTTATAACCGCGACTGTAGCTGGCATAGAACATCAGCCGGTCTGTCGGCTTCCAGCTGACATTGCCGGTGCCAGTGAGCGATTCCTGCGAAATGACCTGATTGTAGGGCGCGCGATGGCAGAAGATCGCCACCGACGATGTGATCGCAGTTGATGCGGCCGGCGGGTCCGTTGTACCGCAAGCAACGACTTGCGCGGCTGCACTGTGCCAGACGGGAACGCCGCCATCGAAAGTGCCGTGTTTGTTTTCATGATTGTAGCGAAGACCGACCGTCAGCGACCATTGGTCGTCGATGTGCCAGACATCATGCGTGAACACTGACATGCTGTTGCCGTGTGTCTTGAAGCTCCACAGAACGCCATCGCCCAACCCGAAGATCGGCGCATTGCCGAGGTTGAGACCATGTGCAATGCAAAGTGCGTTGGTGTTGGGCAGTCCCAATATACACTTCAGGGTCTGACTGCCGCCATCGGTGCCGATGGCTGCGCCTGGGACGCCGAAGAACCCGGTCTCATTGAGAATGTGAGCCCAGACCAGCGATGCGTCGGTGCCGAACGTGCCCGGTACAAGTGCCCTGACCGTTTCATCCGAGTAGAATCCTCCCACGAGCCAGTCCACCGAATGCCAATTGGCCTTCAGCTGCACTTCCTGTGTGATGTTGCGAAGTTCGCTGCGCCCATTCTGGGCGCGGATAAAGTCGGCAGGCGAGTAGTCGGTATCGGTGCTGTCAAGCGATTTAAAATCGCGATACGAACTGATCGATGTCAGCGAGGCGTTGCCGTCGATGTCCCAGTCGACCTGCCCGGAAATACCCCAATCGTTCACGTCCGA
Organism: Pseudomonadota bacterium; assembly: GCA_025360685.1. Taxonomy (GTDB): domain Bacteria; phylum Pseudomonadota; class Alphaproteobacteria; order Micropepsales; family Micropepsaceae; genus Rhizomicrobium. The sequence goes on along the minus strand of JANYBR010000029.1, from coordinate 8,251 downwards.
AACGCGCGGAAAGTTGGTGGAGATATGATACGCCTGGAAATTCGCGCTTTGGTTCGCTGATCCGGACGACGGCAGGAGAACAGGCTGCGCGAAGACTTTTCCGAAGTTCAGCGACAGCGGCGAAAAGATCACGTCCTGCAGATCTTCGGTCCTGGTCGAATAGAGCTTGTAGACCGCATCGCTGCTGCTGTCGGCCTTCTGCGTATAGTCGGCGATGACGCGCACTTGCAGGTTCGAGGTGGGATCCCACAGCGCCTGTCCCTTGAACCCGTAGTGATTGCGCGCGTTGGAGTGATGTCCGTCATTGACGTCGGTCAGAAAGCCATCGCGTTTATAGTAGATGGCGGCAAGGTTGAGCGCCAAAGTGTCGGTCACGCCACCATTGATCTCGCCCATGACGCGCGCGGTGCCGAGCGTTCCGCCGGACACGCTCAAGGTCGTATAGAATTCCTGCGTCGGCTTGGTGCTGATGATCGAGATCGCGCCGGCCGTCGTGTTCTTGCCGAACAGCGTGCCCTGCGGACCGCGCAGCACTTCGACGCGCTCGACGGCAAGCAAATCTTCGAGCGCCGCTGCCGAACGATTGCGGTAGACGCCGTCGACGAACACGCCGACCGAAGCTTCGAGGCCCGCATTATTGCCCGTTGTGCCGACGCCGCGGATACGAACCAGACCGCCGGTCGTGTCGCCCGAGCCGGTCGAAACCAGCAGGCTGGGAGCGATCTGCTGAAGATCGTTGACGTCATGGACTTGCGCGGCGCGCATCTGCTCGCCCGAGAGCGCGGTGATCGCGATCGGAACGGTCTGGATATTTTCGGAGCGCTTTTCAGCGGTCACCACGACAGTTTCGATTTGCGCCAAGGCGGCGGTCGAAAAGACGGCGAATGAAACGCCGGCGAGAACGGCGGCGCGAAGTGTTCCCAACGTCATGTTAGCTCCCCAGTGCGCTCTGTTTTCTTTCCGGCCGGAGACCGGTTCCTCTCGCGTACAGCGCTACGCGTGAGATGGAGCGGATTTAATTAAATGTTGACGGAGCTTACGAGTGCTATTTTGCAACAATCACTCAAATTCTTTACGCCATAAGCAATAAAGGTATGAAATTGGTGCGACGCACCAAAATTATTTAGCCCCTGTAATGTTTACACAATTCGCGTGACCGCAAATGGAAGCTGCGGCCTGTCCTCGCAACCGCACAAATCGTTGCGTCAATCGGGACGTACGGAACGGATCGCCAGGGCGCAATTCGTCCGGCGGCGCTCAAAGGTGGCGGGCAACAATAGAACTACCCCCACCGCGATATCGAAAATCTGCCAGAACAGCTCAGTCCGGCGGATTGTCCCGTGCTGGTCAATGCAGCGCCGACAGCTTGGCGAAATCTTCGCGCGCGGCATCGGCGGATTGGCCGCGTGCGACGGTCGCGATTCGAAGGCCCGGCGCGAAGTGGCGCAGCGTCGCGACGGGATCGGTTAGCGGCACCACGGAGTCATCGGTGCAGTCGGCGAGCGCGGCTGGTGATCGCAGCTCCGCCCGCTACGCAAATGAAAAAACCGGGAAGCTTTTGGCTTCCCGGCTTTTGTACTTTCAGTCAATGGCCCGAGTTAAAGATGACCCGTAAGCGTCATTCCATAAGTCGCAGGTTCTCCCGGGAACACGCTGATCGCAGCGTTCAGCGGCGCCCCTGTTGGTCCCTCGAACGGCGTGGAGAACGCGACGATGTTGTAATGCTCGTTGAACAGATTGCGTCCCCAAAGTTCCAATTCCCAGGCATCGCTTGCGCTTCGTATGCCGATATGACCGCTCGCGAGCCAGAAGGCAGGTTGATCCTTGTTGGGATTGAGATCAGAGCCGGTATTGTAGTGCGAGCGGTAATTCGCATTGACACCAACGAACCCTGTCACGCCAAGCGACTCGAGCGGCGTTTCGTAATTGCCTCCGAGGTTGAATGTCCAGCGTGGTGCTTGGGTCAGCGCCTTGCCCGCAAGCGGCACGATATCGCCCGCAATCGTGGCCACGTCGTGGCCATAGCGCGCATGCGCGAATGTGGTTGAACTCGTCAGCGTAAGACCGCTGATTGGCGCAAACACTGTTTCGAATTCAAACCCGTCGCTGTAGGCATGCTGGCGGTTGATAACAAAGAAGGTGAGTCCGTTGAATGTGTTGACTTGATAGTTTTTGAACCGCTCGTGAAAGACGGTGAGGTTCGCCAGGAGCAGCCCGTCGAACAGCGTGGACTTTATGCCGGCTTCGAAGTTGTCATCGAATTCCGGCTTGGCATGAACGAACGCGAGTCCGGGAAGATTGATGGCATTGTTCACCGCCTCTCGATTGAGGTTGAACGGACCGGCTTTGTAGCCGCGACTATAGCTTATGAACGCCAGAAGCGTGTCGGTGGGCTGGTAAGCGATATTGGCGGTCGCGGTCAGAGCACGTTCGACTGACGATTGCGCATAACCCTGGCGCCCGCACAAAATCTGGAATCCCGCAAATGGAACGATGATGTCCACGCCCGTCCCGTTGTTGGGATCACCGCACACCCCGGGCTGACTGGTCGTGGTGCCGGAGTACGTGGCGCGCTTCTGATCTTGATTGAAACGAACGCCGGCAGTCAGCGACAGTTCGTCGGTCAGATGCACGGTATCGTGTGTGAACACGGAGAAGCTGTCTCCGGTCTGGCGGAAATTGTCCAGGTAACCGTCGCCATTGTGGAAGAGCCCGCCGGGATTGACGCCGGTCGCGCCAAAGCGATTGAGGCACGCGGCGAATGTATTGGTCAGCCCCAAGACACATCTTGCGCGCTGGAACGCAGCAATATTCGCGGGGTTACCAATTGGCTGGCCGGGACTAAGCAACCCAGCGAGGACCAGGTTTGCGTCCCGACCCCAGCGAAGCGGTGCGTTGGCAGAGATTTTTTCGTCATCCGCAAATGCGCCCACGAGCCAGTCGAGCCAGCTGGTCGAGCCTTTGAGTTGGAGTTCCTCGCTGTAGAGGGCGTTCGTCCCACTCCCGCCATAGCCGCCTGGGCTGAATAAATCGACCGGTGTGTAGTCCACGTCAGCGGAATCGTAGGAGTAAAAGCGGTCGTAGCCGGTAATTGACGTGAGCGAAGTCTTGTCTCCCAGGTCCCAATCAACCTGAGCGGAAATACCATACTCCTTCACGTTGGAGATGCGTGGTCCGTTTGAGGCGATTTTATAGTTCTTGTAGTTCGCAGCCGCCGGCGGGGCAACGCCGACTAAAGTCGGAACCGGATTCGCGAATTGAAGGCCCGGGGTGGAAGCGAATGCGCTGTTGGCGACGTCGCGAAAGAGCGTGGTGCGCGACGAAGTGAATGCGAAGGCGGCATTGCTGCCACTGTCATTCTTTTCGACATAGTCCGCGACGATGTGCACCTTGATGTCGTTGTTTGGAAGCCAGAGCAGCTGACCCTTGACGGAGTAATGATTCTTGCCGTTGTCACGATGTCCATCATTGACGTCGGTGAGAAAACCGTCGCGCTTGTTGAAGTTGAGCGCGATGCTTCCGGCGAGCGAGTCGTCAATCAACCCACCCGAGGCCTTTGCCGTTACGCCGAGACCGGCGAGATTGCCGCCCGTGATGCTGCCTTCCAGATCTCTCTCAAAGGTCGGCTGCTTGCTTATGATCGAGATCGCGCCTGCTGTCGTGTTTTTGCCGAAGAGGGTGCCTTGTGGGCCGCGCAGCACTTCGATGCGTTCGACATCGACGAGATCTTCCAGTGCAGTGGCTGAACGATTGCGATAAACACCGTCGACGAACACCCCCCACTGACGCTTCGAGTCCTGGATTGTTGCCCGTTGTGCCGACGCCGCGAATTCGGACGAGTCCGCCGGTCGTATCGCCCGAACCGGTCGAGACAAGAAGGCTCGGCGAAACCTGCTGAAGATCGTTTACGTCGCGGACTTGTGCGGCCTTAAGCTGGGCGCCCGAGAAAGCGCTAATGGCGATCGGGACGGTCTGGATATTTTCCGACCGTTTTTCCGCGGTTACCACCACGGTTTCGATTTGGGCGAACGCGGCGGATGAGAACAGCGAGACAGAGACGCCAGCCAAAAGGGCGGCGCGGATAGTGCGAAAGGCCATTGTTCACTCCCTGGGTACCCGTTGTGACGGGCTCTGCGTCCCGTTGACCGGCATCGGGCGTATCGCCGCTCGCGGTCACCCTAGGTCGATGTTTCCAGCGCTTTCGAGTGCGGTTTTGCAACGATCGATGTAAATGAAGCATTTTTTAGCAAGTAAATTATAAAACTGGTACCTCGCACTAATAAAGTTGCGCAACTTAATTTCAGGCTCATCGATTAATGAGACACCAAATCGCGCTGGGTCAGTTGCGGCTGCGGCTCGGCTCGCCCATGTATGGCGGAGCACAAATCACCAGGCTGAAATTGCGCAAGTACTTCATGCTCACGGTCGGCTGGATTCTGACCCTGGTCGGCGTGGTCGTGACTCCGATGCCGATTCCGATTCCGCTGATCGGCCTTCTGCCGCTGATGGCGGGGCTTGCCATCCTCATCCACTATTCGCGCCGCATGCGCCGCCTCATCCAGCGCATTCGTCATCGCGTGCGCTGGCTTTCCTACATGCTGGAACATTTCGCCCATCGCGCGCCCAAGAAGATCGCCGCGATCCTCGCCCGCTCGCATCCCAGGTCGATCGAGCGACACGCGCGTCTGCAGTCGCGCCCGCCGTCCGACGCCGAAGGCAAGAATTGATGGCCATTCCGTTCGTCCGCGAATTCGAGCCGCGTTACGGCGAGCTGGTTGGCGTCACGCCGCTGATCGGCCGCGTGGTGGCGAACAACCCGGGGCCTTTCACCTTCAAGGGCACCGGCGTCTATATCGTCGGCGGCAAGGATGTGGCGGTGATCGATCCCGGCCCCGACCTGCCCGAGCACGTTGAAGCGCTGAAACGCGCGCTGGCCGGAAAACGCGTCTCGCATATTCTCGTCACCCACTGCCACAGCGACCACTCGCCGGCGGCAAAGCCGCTCAAGCAATGGTCCGGCGCGAAGACCTATGCCTTCGGGCCGCACGGCGCGGGCCGCGACGATAGCGACGCCAAGGTCGAAGCCGGCGGCGACATGGATTTCATGCCGGACGTGCGCGTCAAGGATGGCGAGACGATCTCTGGCAACGGGTTCACCTTCGAATGCGTGCACACGCCGGGTCACACTTCGAACCATATGTGTTACGCGCTGAAGGAAGAAAAAGCCCTCTTCACCGGCGACCACATCATGGGCTGGTCGACGACGGTGGTGACGCCGCCCGACGGCGACATGGCGCAATACATGGCGAGCGTGAAGAAGCTCCAGGCGCGCGGCGACCAGACGCTCTATCCGACGCACGGCGTGCCGGTGGGCGATCCCAAGCCGTTCCTCGCCGCCTATCTCGAACATCGCTACGAACGCGAGCGCCAGGTGCTGCAAAGCATTCGCGACGGCCGCGACACGATTGCGGCGATGGTGGCGCACATGTACGTCGACGTCGACAAGAAGTTGCATCCCGCCGCCTCGCGCTCGGTGCTGGCGCATCTCATCCAGCTCGAGAACCAGGGCCGCGTGAAGCACGTTGGCGCGCACTATTCACTGGCCTGAATCTTGACAAAGTGGCTACCGGTAGCTACCATTGCCTGATGAAGACTGTCTCGATCAAGGAAGCCAACAGCCGCCTATCCGCGTTGGTCCGCGCCGCGGAGAATGGCGAGACCATCACGCTCACACGCAATGGCACGCCCGTTGCAGAAATTAAACCTGTCAAAAGGAAGAGCTTTGCAATTGACTGGGACGCGGGCGAAGCGTTTTTGAAAAAGCACGGCGTGGACCGCGTCGTAAGCTGGATTTCACCGGATTTTGACGATCCGCTTCCCGAGGATTTCCTAATCACGCCGCTCCCCGCCGACTTCGACCGGCCGAAAAAGAGACGCGGCAAGAAATGAGGCTGCTGCTCGACAGCCACATTCTGTTGGCAATACAGAGACGAGACACGGTTATCTCCAATCCTTCCATTGATCGGCTTGTGCGATCCTCAGAAAACGAAAAAGTCGTGAGCGCCGCCAGCCTTTGGGAGATGGCGATCAAGCATCGTCTGGGCAAACTAGCCCTTCGCGTCCCGATTGAAGCGTTGACGGACGTTTTTCTCTCGCTGCGTTTCAGTCTGCTTAGTGTCGATCATCGCCACGCGGTCGCAGAACTGGAAGAGCAACCGCCAACCCGCGATCCGTTCGATCGTTTGCTGCTGGCGCAGTGCCAACTGGAAGGCATGCGGCTGGTCACGCTCGACCGCGCCCTAGCGCGTCACCCGCTCGCGTGGCGCGATTGACGAACCGCACTTCGCTTTCTCACTTCGCAAGCAGTTCCGCGACGCGCCGGCGCAACACGTCCGTCTCGACGCCCGGCTTGAAAACAGGAATGGTGAGGAAATCCTCGAGCTGGCCCAGCGAAAAATCACGCAGTGCTTCGCGCTCGCCGCTTGCGATCGCTGCGACGATCGCCTTGCCGCGGACAAAGACCGGATCGATCAGCTTCAACTGGCCACGGCCATCGACGAGAATGTTTCCGTACCGGATGTCCGAGCCGCCCCAGAGCGTAAAGCGCTGTGCGCCTTGCGCAAGCAGCGCGCTCAGCCGCTTGCGCAGTTCGGCGATTTCGCCGTTCGGATCCGCCGTCGGCATCCCTTGCGGCGGCGCATAACCGGAGTCGTTCACGATGCCAAGCGCGCGACAGAAGCGCTGGGCCGGGTCTGCGTCGGCGGGAGAGAGGCGCGCCATCACCACGACATAGCCCTCGCGCACAAGAGGCAGCACGCTTTCGATGTGCGGAAGAAACGAATTGGGCGGACCCGCGAGGCAAAAGTCGGCGAACATCCGGTAGGCCGGATCGAACGGCGTGATCCGCGCTGCCCATGCGTCGGACGGGTCGGCGAATACCCATGACCAATCGCCGGTGCCGATCAGCCGCCAACCGTCTCGTTCGAACGCATGGCGCGCCTCGGTTGCGGTGGCGTTGGCGGGAAGGTTAGGCAGCGCGAGCATGGCGCCTGCATAACACCGATGAGCCTAGGCTGCGACGACAGGCTCAGGATGAGGATTGTAACTTGGCCCTCATCCTGAGCCCGTCGAAGGACGAGGGCCGCCGCGGTAGCGGGCGACGACTGCGGTGATGATACAGCGTCGCTTGCCTCCCACGTTTCGAGCGTCATCGAACTGTGAAATCCGGCTCCATATCGCCCATGTCGAGCGCTGCTCGGCGGCGGGCGCCGTATGCCAAAGTCGCGCTCCGTATCGTTGCCGCCGTCAGACTTACGCGCTTTCGCAGCCTGACTACTTGCCCTGGACCGCCCTTATGTAGTCGCGCACGATTGCCGCGTTCATGCCCATGTCGTTCTGGCCGGTGCGGCTTTTGCTGCGGATGTCGAGGCGGGCGCCGATCTTTCCGGCCGGCTTGACGCGGATGGCGATGTCGCAGGTCAGTCCGAACCAGAAGCTGGTGGTGCTCGCCTCGATGGTGCCGTCCTCCTCGCTGAAGGCGACGATATTCCAGCCCGACATGCGCTTGGCGGTTTCGAAGGCGTGCCAGAACAGTTTGGCGGGTTTCTCCAGGACACCGTCGGCGCGAATGTCGGGATAAGCCTTGTGCTGCGCCGCCGCGACATGGGTTTTGCGCCCGCCATACTCGACCAGCTTCGTGCCGTCATACTCCGGCCCATTCTGCGCGCCCGCTCGCAGCGGCAACAGCGCATGGAATTGCGGCGCGAACTCCACGTCGGTCGAGATATCGTGAATCGGCGGCGAGACGAGATAGAGCCGCAGCTGGTTGAGCGGGATGAAGGCGACGAGCAATGAGCCCGCCAGCCCGATGGCGCCGAAGCGCATGCCGGTGCTGTCGTTCAGGCGCAGCGCGCGGGCCGCCCACACACCGCCGCTGAGAGATCCCGCCAGCGCGATCGCAACCGCGGGTCCCAGGATTTTCAGCCCCGTCTCATAGTTCCACCAGCCATTGCGCGTGCCGTTGCTGGCGATGAGGCCGATGGCGGCACTCACGATAAAGCAGCCAAGCGAGGTTACGGCTGCGACGTGTTGCGAGCGCATGAAAGGCAGCTACTCCGCGGCCGTCGGCAGGCGATAGGCGCCGAACTGTTCGCGCAGTACCGTCTTTTGGATCTTGCCGGTGGCGGTGTGCGGAATCTCGCTCACGAACTGCACATCGTCCGGCATCCACCATTTGGCGATCTTGCCGGTG